>JAPLTZ010000373.1:3281-13752 GCA_026397895.1 Verrucomicrobiota bacterium
CCCGGCGGAACTGCGCCGCACCATCGGCAGTCTGGATGTCGTCCTGCATTATTCAAAGTTGGGAGAAAGTTTCGGCTACGGCATCGCCGAGCCGATGAACTTTGGGCGGCCCGCCATCGTCAACCACGCCCCGTGGAATAACCAGGGACCGCTCGAACTGGTGCCGCCGGGAGAATGCGGCTTCGCCGTGACCAGCGTGCCGCAGATGACTGCGGCCATCCTCAAACTGGGCGCGGACGAAAAGCTCCGAAAGCAGATGGGCGATTCCGCCCGCCAGCACATCCGGGCGTTGACGGACCCGGAGGTTTCGCTGAACCGCCTCGAAAACGCGCTGCATTCGACCCTGACCAACCAGGACAACCGTCTGGCGGAAGAGGACGAATGCCTGGCCGCCGCCGCCGCCCGCCATCTGGCCCGCCACCGGTTCGGGCACACGTTCCGGGAGCAACTGGCTTTGCGGCCGTTCTACTACCGCGTCCGCTTCCACCATTTTCGGAAAGCCGTTCGCTTGAAATTCGGCTGACCTCGCGCCATCATCAGACTCATGCCCCAACTGTCCCTAGTAATCTGCCTGCACGGTGAACGCGCCTATTTGGAGCGGTTGCTGCCGCACGCTGCCGGTTGCCACGACGATCTGGTGGTGGTGCACGACGGCCCGGACACGACCGGAGTGCGGGAGGTGGTGGAAGCCGCCGGGGGCCGCTTCTTTGAAAGGCCGCGCGCCTTTGAACAGGAGCCGCACTGGCCGTTCGCCTGGGCGCAGGCGCGGCACGACTGGATTCTGCGGCTGGACGCCGATGAATTTCCCGGTGGCGAATTGAAACGGTGGCTGCAACAATTCCGGCAGATGCCCGAACCGCCGCCGGAAATTTCCGGCTACACCTGCATCTGGCCGCTGTGGAACGGAACGCGGGCGGTCACCCGCACCTGGCCGAATGACCGGCCCTTTCTCTTCCATAAACAACGCGTCCGTTTTTTTGGCATGGCGGAACAAACCCCCATTCCCGACCGGCGCTTTGAGCCGCTCAAACTGGTTTTGCACCACGAACCCCGCCGCAAAAGTTACGGCATCCACAACATTCTTCTGCGCCAGCAGATGCACCGCTGGCGCGCCGCCATCAGCCGGAAATTGCTGGGCTCCCCCGCGGCGCTGCCCGGCTGGCGGTGGGAAAGCGAAACCTGGCCGGCGGGCTGGGAGCAGATCCGCCGCCGGCCATTATGGACCGCCTGCAAGCGGCTCACCAAAGGGACGCTGACCGGACTGCGGGACCAGTGGCGGGCGGAAAGACAATTCATGCCTTCGGTTGCATTCAGCGGGCCGGTGCATCACGCTCTGATCTGTTATCAGGTGTGGCGGTTGAAACAACGGGCGCATCGGAAAAAAACGTCATGATCGCTTCGCTCAAAGGAAAACTGTGGCTCACCTACTGCGCCTGGTGCCGGCAGCCGCTGGAAGAAAAATTGCGGGGCGATTTCTCCGCCCAACTGCCGCCGTGGCGCGACCTGCATCCGGAGGTCGCCGATTTTCTGGCGCGCACCGGCCAGTCCAACATTCCGATGCGCGAACTGTATGTTTTGGTGCGCGGATTGAAACCGGAGATCGTGGTGGAAACCGGCGTGGCCCGGGGCGGTTCCACGGCCACCATCCTGGCGGCGCTGGATAAAAACCAAAACGGGGAGCTCCATTCGATTGACGCGACCAAGTTCCGCTCTCCCGGCGAAAACGACGGCTATACGACGGAGATGATCGGCACGATCATGCCGCTCCGCGAACATCCCCGGTGGCATTTCCATGAAGGGTTCAGTCAGGACATCCTGCCCCGGTTGGCGCGGGACTTCGCCCAAAGAAAACAATCCGTGGGTTTGTTCATCCACGATTCCGATCACAGCGCCGCGTGCGTGCAGTTTGAACTGTTTGCCATCAGCCCGGTTGTTTCGCCCGGCGGATTTGTCGCCGCGCACGACGCGTTCTGCTTCGGCAACCGACCCGCCTTTCGCGCGTTCGAAAAGCAGCAGAAAGACTTTCAAATCTATTTTGAAGGCAAAGGCAACGAATACCGGATTTACCGGAAGAAAGGATGCTGATGGCCACCGCCCCCGCTGCGCCCCCCATTGATTTCGCCGGCATCCGGCGGCCCCGGCCCGGCGTGCGGGAGCGGCTGTTGAAACTGGCCTGGCTGTGTTCCGGGCGCAGTCCGGGAGTGGACGCTTTGCTGACCCGCAAACTGCCGGGATTGAAACATCTGCCGGCGCGGAATCCGGCGGATTGCATCCCCGATTTTGCCGCGACGGAAATGGTCATCCGCCGGTGTCCGGTCGGAATCTGGTCAACGCCTTTGATTGACGTCGTGGTGCTGTTGAAGTGCGCGTTGGGTTTCCGCTCCCGGCGGATTCTGGAGATTGGCAGCTATCTGGGGCACACGGCCCGCATGCTGGCGGAAAATACGGACGCCGAAACCCGCATCACCACGCTGGACGAGTTCCCCGGACACGGTGCGGCGTATCGGGGAACGCCGGTGGCGCAAAAGATTGACCGGCGCATAGGGAAGGTTTCCCTGGAGCATTTCCAGCCGGACGAAAAATACGATCTCATCTTCGTGGATGCCGACCATCGCTTCGAATCCGTCGTCAACGACACCCGGGTGGCCATGAGTTTGCTGGCCGAAAACGGAGTCCTGGTCTGGCACGACTATCAGCAGGAAAATCATTTCCATGGCTTGAACGGCGTCCCGGAAGCGCTGAAAATATTTTCCCGTTCCATCCCCATCATTTCCCTGGAAGGAACTTATCTCGCCGTGCACAGCCGGTTTCCGGGCTGGGAAACCGCCCGGTTTGCGGACCGGAAAATGCCGCCGGCCCCGGCCGACCCGTGGGGCAACCAATCATTGCGCGGCTGATGGCCGCCGGTCACCCGCAGTAAGTTTCGAGATGCCATCGAGAAAACGTTGCTCAAAGGCGGCGAAAGAAAACTGCGGCGGATCAATCAGCGGAAGCAGCGGCCGGTCATCGGCCATGATTCTGTCTCCCCACTTCAAAACGGCTTCCGCCACCGCGTTCGCATCGCGCACCGGCACGATTTCGCCGTTCTTTCCGGGAACAATGAAGTCGTTCACCCCGGCATGCGCGGTGGTGATGACCGGCAGCCCGCAGGCCAGCGCCTCGGTCAGCGCCCGCGCGAATCCCTCCTCCAGCGTGGGCATCACAAACAGGTCGGCCTGTTGCAGCAGTTCCGCCAGCTTTTTGGGGGGCAGGCTGGGGGACCATTCAATCGGCAGATCCCGGTAGCGCGCTAGGAGGGGCTTGATGCTGTCATGAATCTGAGAAATCAAAATCAGGCGCGCGGTGGTCTGATGCTTCCGCACTTGCCGGAATGCTTCCAGCAGATACGGCGTTCCTTTCCGCAATCCTAACATGCCGGTGTGAATCAGGGTCAGCGGCCGGTTTTGGGGCCGGGGATTTTGCGCCGGCTGAAAACAGGTCAGATCGCAGGCGCACGGGTTGTAAATGATCTGCTCGGGCCGGAACCCCCGACGGAGAAATGAATCGGAAACGTATCGGCTGGGACTGAGCACGTAATCCACATACTCCAGCATCGCCAACGCCCGCCGGTGCTGGGGCGGATAAACCGGCGGCAGCGCGCAACCCCAGCGCGCGTGTTCTTCCGCCATGATGTCCCAAAATTGTTGCGGGTGGGAATTGCCGGCTTCGAGAAAGGTTTTTCCGCCGCCCGCCCGCGCCGCCTGGAAACACGCGTTCGCGAAACCATAGCTGGAGATGATGTGATCGGACGGCACGGTCTGCCGTCGCGCCCATTTGTCAAACCACGGGTAAGTGGCGAAGCGGACACATTCGCCGCGGTAGGGGCTCAAGAATTTCCCCGCCAAGGTGCGCGCCAAACCGATCGTCGGATTCCGCTTTGTCAGGTCGGGCGGCACTCCGGCGCAACCGCGCCGCGCGCCGAGGACGTAGTGGCGCAACATTCCGTTCCGGAACAAGACGGCGGCGTAATCGTTGTAATACGACGTGCGAAACGGCGTCACGACCGAAAATTTATTCATGATGCAAAAAGCGCCGGTAAATTTTTTCGTGGCTGGCGGCCATCGCCTGTCCGGTCATGCCCTTTTGGATGATGCTCGCCGGGGCCGTGCTCCCGAACCGGCGGCGTTGCTCCGGCTGCCGGATCAGCCCAGCCAAGGCGGCGGCCAGAGCATCCGCATTGCCGGCGGGACACAGCAGACCCGTCTCGTCGTGCGCGATCAACTCCGGGATGCCGCCGGCGGTCGTGCCGATGCAGGCGCAGCCGAAAAACATGGCCTCCTGCAACGCCAGCCCCAGCGCCTCCATCAGCGAGGGCTGGACGAAAATCGCCGCCTGGCGCATGAGTTGCCGGGGCGCAGGATGGCTGCCCGCCAGAAACATCTGCCCCGGAAACCGCCGGCAGATTTTTTCGATTTGATCGCCGCATTCGGGCTCCAGCACCGGCCCGGCCATGACCAGTTTCCAGTCCGGATGCTGCGCCGCAATCCGGGAAAACGCCTCCGCCAGGATGTGTTGCCCCTTGCGAAACGCGACGTGCCCCACCGACACTATCAGCTTCTCGCGCCCCGCGTCCGTTGGCGCTCCGGCTTCGTTTGCATCCAGGCGCGAATGGTAGACAAAGCCGGTTTTCCCCGCGAGCAGCGGATACTGGCGTTTGAACTGATCCGCGTCGTGCTTTGAATCCGTCAGGATGCACGAAGCGTGCGCCAGCGCATAAGTGCAGGCGGTCCAGACTGCGGGCAACAAAACCAGCTTGCGTGCCAACGAAGATTCTTTGGCGCAGTAGCCTTCCAGCAGCGGCGATATCTGATGAGCGGAAAACACGCAGGGAATCCCGGCGCGGCGGAGAAACGGCAGCGGGCTTTTCGTGCCGCGCCGGTTGCCCCATTCCAAATTGCCGCCGGCATGAAAATGGACGAGCCGGACTCCGCGCCGCGCCATCATGTCCCCGAACTCCCGCGCTCGCGCGCGGGTGAGGCGGGCGGGGTGAAATTGGATGTGGCCGGTGAGCCGCGTAAAAGCCGGATGCCGCCGCAATTCTTCCGGCTCGTCGGGAGAAACGAGCAGGATCTCGAATTCCGGCGAAAGATATTTCAGCAACGACTCCACGATGACACTGACGCCGCCCCGCAAAGCCAGCGGATAATCGAGAGCGATGGCGATCAGTGTCCGGTCAGACATGGCGGCGGCCTTCCATTCAGGTTGCGGAAACCGGGCGGGCGGCTGTCCGCCGTGCCAGGACGTTGAATTCGCAGGGCCGCCACGGTTCGTGCGGGTCGTGGAGCGACGGCAGAATCTCGACGATGCTGAAGCCGTGGCCGGTGAGAATTTCCAGCGTGGCGAGCAGCGGATTGGTCGCGCCGGTTTTGCGGATGAGCGAGACTTCGACGATGACGGCGGTGGTGCGGGCGAGGACGGCGCTTGCGCCTTTCAGGACTTCCAGCTCGAAGCCTTCCACGTCAATCTTGAGCAGGTCAACGGGGCCGATTTGGTTCGCGGCGGCGGTGTCGTCGAGCGTGCGGACTTCGCATTCGACGGTGGCGGTGGGACGGATTCCGGGATTGGCTTTCAGGTAGGTCTCGCTGAAGCCGGTGAGGCTGCCGACGGCGTCGTTGTGGTCGTCCACATGCAGCGTGAAGCGGCCGGGTTCGTGGCCGAGGGCGAAGGGCCAGAGCCGCCATGCCGGGTTTTGTTCGCGGATGAGCTGTTCGAGGTGGCGCTGCATCCGGGGCAGGGGTTCGGCGAGGAAAATTTTCGCCTGCGGAAACATTGTGCCGGCGGCGGCGGCGAAGTCGCCGTGGTTCGCGCCGATGTCAATGATGGTCGCGGCGGAATCCAATTTCAGATCTGCGATCCACACGATGAAGGAGTTGTAGGCCGCGCGGGAGTGGAGAGAGCGTTTGGGCAGCAGCGGCAGGCCGCGCCAGTGGAAGGAGCGGCTGGCGCAGGATGCCCGAAAATAGAGCGCGAGTTTGTTTGCCAGTGTCATGGGATTGCTTAAGTTGTCCCGGCGAATCGCCGCCAACTTTAGGCGGCTTGTGGGAACGTATCAATGAGAGTCTTTTGGATATGCGGGCTGCCGCGCGCGGTGCAGGACGAGGTGCTGGGCGGCGTGAATCACGGCGCTGAAGCGGCGTGGTCGTGGGTTTTGGGCCACCTGCCGCCGCCGGCGGGCGTGGAACTGCACATCGCCTGCCGCACGGCGCGGCACACGGCGGCGCGGGATTTTATCTACCGGGGCGCGCATTTTCATCTGGTGCCGGTGCGGGCGCGGGCGCGGGTGTATTGCCTGTTTCAATTTGACTGGCGGTATTTCCGCGAACTGGTGGCGCGGCTTCAGCCGGACATCATCCACGGCTGGGGCACGGAGGATTCTCACGCGCTGACGGCGTTGAAGCTCGCGCCGGAGCGGCATCTGATCCAAATCCAAGGCAACCTGAACACCTACCGCAAACGCCTGCGGATGCCGTGGCCGACGGTGTTGGCGGCGTGGAGCGAACGGCTGGCGCTGGCGCGCGCGCGGCATGTGGTCGCGGAGAACGAGTATTCGCTGGAGTCGGCCCGGCCGATGTTCAGGACGGCGGCGGCGCACGTCATTGAGCATCCGATCCGTCCCGAATTTCTACGGGCGGTGCCGGCGGACGGCGCGGCGCGGCAGATTTTGTTTTTGGGCAGTGTCGAGGAGCGCAAGGGCATCTGGGATGCGCTGGAGGCGTTCCGCGCGGGCGCGCCGGACGACTGGACGCTGGCGGTGGCGGGGAATGGTTCGGCGCCGGCGGTGGCGCGGCTGCGGCGATGGATTGCGGAGGCAAAATTGGAATCGCGGGTGCGGCATCATCCGCAGTTGAATCCGGCGGAGCTGGTTTCGCTGATGCAGTCGGCGAGCGTGTTTCTGCTGCCGACGCGGATTGATACCGGCCCGACGGCGTTGAAGGAGGCGCTGGCGATGGGGTTGTGGCCGGTGTGCTACGACAACAGCGGGCCGGGGCATTATCTCCGCAAGTTCGGGTGCGGTGACTTGGCGGCGGATTTGAGCGTGCCGGCTTTGACGGAGACACTGAAGCGGGCTTTGGCGGCTCAGGCGTGGCGGCAGCCGGAGCACCGCGCGAAGATCGCGGCGCAAATCCGCCCGCACTTCGACGCGGCGCGGATCTGGCCGGAGTTGGTGCGGTTGTATGAAGGCATTTGCCATGAGTGCCGGCCTCGTTAGGCAACCGGCCGGGAAAACAGTTTGCAGGGGGAAGTTTTTTTGATTCTACTCGCCGCGCGCGATGACCAACCAGTTTAACATTTTGCGGGGAATGGTGATTTACGGCAGTTGCCTGGCGCTGGCGGTCTTTCTTGGTTATCTGCTGGCGACGCCGGAAAACCGGGACACGCTCATCGTGGTGGGGCTGGTTTTTGGGGTGCTGACACTGCCGTTGCTGATGCGCTGGCATCATCCGCTGCTGGTGTTCAGTTGGAATTTGAGCGCCGTGATGTTTTTTCTGCCGGGACAACTGCCGGCGTGGGTGCTGATGGTGGTGTTGAGCCTGGCAGTATCGGTGTTCCAGCGGGCATTGAACCGGGGGATGAGATTTTTGCCGGCGCGGTCGGTGCTGTTGCCGTTGGTTGTCCTGGGCCTGGTCATTTTGGGCACGGCGCATCTGACGGGCGGCATTGGTTTTCGGGTATCCGGGGGCGGGACTTACGGTGGCCGGCGGTATCTGGAGGTTTTGGTGGCCATCCTGGGATTTTTTGCGCTGACGTGCCGGCGGATTCCGCTGCCGGACGCCGGGCGATATGTCGCGCTGTTTCTGCTGGCGGGGGTGACGGCGGCGGTGGGACTCTTGGTAACCTACGTCAACCCGTCGTGGTATTTCATTTTTCTGCTGTTCCCGCCGGACTTGTCCGCCTTCCAACGGGCGGCAACGGTGACGGGCGACGTCATCGAGCGGATGGGCGGGTTGGGCGCGGCGGCCAGTTGCATCTTTTATTTTTTGCTGGCGCGCTACGGCGTCCGCCATTCGCTGGGGCTGCGGAACGGCTGGCGGTTGCTGCTCCTTCTGGCGATGCTGGTGGCGGGCGTGGTGGGCGGCTTCCGCTCCGTCTTCATCTCGATGGGGCTGACGCTGTTTCTGGTTTTCTGTCTGGAAGGACTGTGGCGCACGCGGCTGCTGCCGATGTTTCTGGTGGGAATCATTGCGGTCTCCGCCGCGACGCTGCCGTTCATGGAGGACCTGCCGCTGTCGGTGCAGCGGACGTTCAGCTTTTTGCCGGTGCGGGTGCATCCGGCGGCGGCGGCGGACGCGCAGAATTCCAGCGAATGGCGGTTGCGGATGTGGCGGCTGCTGGTGCCGGAAATACCGCAATATCTGCTGCTGGGAAAAGGATACGGCATCAAGGGCGACGATCTGGAGCTGGCCCAAAATCTGGCTGCCAGCGGGCGGGGCGACACGGCGGAGGTGGCGATGCTGGCGGGCGATTATCACAACGGCCCGTTGTCGGTGATCATCCCGCTGGGAATCTGGGGGGCGCTGGCGTTTCTGTGGTTTCTGGCCGCCGCCGGGCGGGCGGTATATCGCAATTACCGGCACGGCGAACCGGAATTGAAAATCGTCAACACCTTCCTGCTCGCCTACTTTTTGATGCGGGTGTTCATGTTCTTCGTGGTGGTCGGCGGGCTGAATTTCGACCTGGTCACATTCACCGGAGTGGTGGGGTTGAGCATCAGCCTCAATGGTGGCATCTGCGGGCCAAAGTCGCCGGATACGACAACGCCGGTCACTTCGTCGCCGGGCTGATCCGCACCAGCACCACGCCGTGGCGCGGGACTTCGGCTTTGAACTCGCCGGTGAAGTTGCCCAAATCTTTCTGCCGCCACAGGTCGCGCACCGTTTGCTTGCCGGTAAGATTAAGGTCCGCCCACTTCGCCGTCACCGTTGTCGCCGTGTAACTGCGGTTGAACAGGCCCACCGCCTTCGAACCGTCCTCCATGTCCTTGGCCCAGACTTCAAGTTGACCGTCCTGCGCCACGCGTGCGGCTTGGCGACCGAGCGGATCTTGGTTCACCTCTAGCACCTCGTCGTTCGTCAGCAGGCTCAACGTGAAATCATCCATCTGCGTCATGTCGCAGCCGATGAGCAGCGGCGAGGCGAGCAGGCACCAGAGCGTGATGTGCGTGTATTGCTCGTTCGGCGCGATGACCAGCATGTCCGGGTCGTTGAAATGGCCGGGGCCGACGAATTTCTCGTGCCCGTTCTGGCCGAAGCCGATGTCCGCCACGCTCAAGCCGTCCGCGCTTTTCCACTTGTCAATGATGTCATAGGTCGTGCGCCCGGAATTGCCGCCCAGCGCGCCGACCCATTCCCACGAGTTGCCGTTGCCGTATTGGCAGAAGCTGTAGAGGATGTCGCGGTTCACCTTGTCCAGCGCGGCGCGCATGACGGCGTAGGGCCGCATCTGCTTCAGCAAATCCTCCGGCGCGCCGTTCGTCAGGTATCGGTTCATCGGCGAAAAATCCACCGGGCGCGTGCGCTGCGCCTCCAGGTCGGGGCGATACGAGCACCAGTCGTATTTCAAATAATCGAAGCCCCACGCCGCATAACTCTGCGCGTCCAACTCCTCGTAATCGAAGCTCGCCACGCTGCCGCCGCACGCGCGCGGGCCGGGCGAGGAATAAATCCCCGCCTTCAATCCCAGACCGTGGATGTAATCCGTCAAACCCTTCATGTCCGGGAAACGCGGGTTGGCGACGACGCGCCCCTCGGCATCGCGGCCCGGCCCGCCGAGCGTGGGGTCGTGCTTCTCGTGCGCCTCGTTGCGCGACCAGAACTCGTCAATGTTGATGTAAGTCCAGCCGTGGTTGATGAGCCCGCTGCTGACCATCGCGGCGGCGGCGGCTTTCACTTTTTCCTGCGTCACCGAGTTGGCGAAACAATTCCAACTGTTCCAGCCCAGCGCCGGCGTCAGCGCGATCTGCGAACCGCAAATGATTTTCAACTTCCGCGTCGCCTCGCCGAGGTTGTTCCTCGCACGCAACGTCACGGTATGCTCGCCTTTCGCCGCGAGACTACCGGTGATGATGCCCGCCTGCGCGTCGAGCTGCAGGCTGGCGGGCAGGCCATCCGCCGCGAACGTCATCGGGCGCTCGCCCGTCGCCGCGATGGTGTAGAGGAACGGCGCGCCGGGGCGGACGCCGAACGCCTTTGCGCTGTTGATGCGCGGCGCGGGCGCGGACTTGGGCGTGAGGATGTAGGGCGCTTCCTTGATGGCCGGCACGGCGGCGGGCTTGCTCTTGAGCATGACGACCTTGGCATTTGCCCAGTCGGCGTGGTCGCCGGCGATGCTCTTGCCACCGTCCACGAGCAGGCGGAGTTCCTTCACGCCGATGAGGGAGAGGCCGACGCTTTGCGGCGCGTCGCCGGCGCGCATCACCGGGCTTTGCCAGAGC
>JAPLTZ010000426.1 GCA_026397895.1 Verrucomicrobiota bacterium
GTCGTTGCGCGTTCGCGGAGAGCTGCATCGCGCCTGCGAGGTCGCTGCCGTGCTGCCGCCAAAGTTTCATCGCGCGCTCCGCCGACGGCGAACCCGCGCCGCCCGCTGCGAACTCCACCGCCAGCGCGCCGGCGCACAGCGTGTCCTCAAAAGCCTCGTCCTCGCCCGTGCCGCTGCACACGAGTAGCAGATGTTCCGCATCCAGCCGCCGCAAGAACCCCGCCGTCGCCGCGAGGTTCAGGAACGCGCCGGCCAGGATCGTCTTCGCGCCCGCGCACGAACGCAGCGCGCGCGTGCCGTTCGTGGTCGTGGTCACGATGGTTTTCCCGAGCACGGCTTCGCGCGTGAACTCGCGCGGCGAGTTGCCGAGGTCGAAATCCCCTCCGTTGGCGAGCGCGCCGCGGATGCGCATCCCGCCGCGCTCGCCCGCGAGGAGGACGCCCAGCTGCCGCTTGCGCCAGACGAGCGCCTCGGAGACTTCCGAGACCGGCACGACGCCCGCCGCGCCGTTCGCCAGCGCCGTGGCGATGGTGCTGGTCGCGCGCAGGACATCGAACACCACGCAGGCCGTTCCGCGCAGGTCGCGCCCGTGCAGCGCGCGGAATTCCGCGGGCGTGAAAAGGACTTCGATGGTTTTCATCGCGCCAAAGTTAGCGGCTTTTTGGTCCGCATGTAATGGAAAAGATACTGCTGCGCGTAGCCGGCGTGCGGGCCGAAACGCGTGGCGGCAAACTTCTCAATCCGCCGCGCGCTCACACGGCGCTTGGGAAAATAGAGCTGCTGCAACGCCCGCCGCACCCAGACATCAATCGGGAACGCGCCGTCGAAGCCGAGGCCGAACAGCAGCACGCAGTCGGCGATCTTGCGCCCCACGCCGGGCAGGCGGAGCAATTCCTCTCTCGCCGCGTCCACGGGCAGACCGCACACTGCTCCGTCAGCCCCGCAATCCGCGCGGCGGAGGGGAACGAACGCAGAGGCGCAGAGAACGCGGAGAGCCGCGAAGAATCTGAAATATTTTTCCGCTCTGCGCGCCTCTGCGTTCTCTGCGCCTCTGCGTTAAAGCCCTCCACCGGCTCGCCAAACTGCTCGCACAGCAGCTCCACGATCTGCCGGATCTGCACGATCTGCTTGGTCGAGGAGAGGATGAACGACGCGAGGCATTCCCAAGTTTCCTGCCGCAGCAACCGCAGCCCGCGACACGCGCGGACGGCGGCGCGCATCGGCTCGTCGTCGGGAAAGCTGGCGAGGATGGCGGCGTAATCAACGTCCGTTTGCAGGTAATCCGCAAGCCAGCGCCAGTCGGTCTGCGGGACGGCGGTTTCGGCGATGATGCAATTCTTTTCCGCGCGCAGCCGCACCCAGCGACCGTGAATCACGCCGAGCCACGCGCCGTTTTCTTCGCGCCAGCGGAACGCCTGGCCGCAGCCGAGCGTCGCGGCGAGGTCGTAGTCGCGGACGGGGAAAATCTTTTCGCGCGTCGCCGCCATGTCAGCGCAGGTTGCGGCACTCGAAGATTTGCACCCAGCGGATCGTCTTCCCGTGGTATTCCGCCGGGAACACGCCCGCGCCCGTGACGCTGGCGAACTCGTTCGTGAGCCGCGCGGGCGGCGGTTGCAACAGCGCGCTGCCGAGGACTTGGAAGAAAATGGCGTTGTCGGCGGGGCGGTTCGTGTAGCCGGGCCAGAAATAGAACTGGTTCTTCGGCGCGTCGGCGGTGAGGCAAAATGTTTCCACGCCCTCGCGGCGCAGGCCGAACGCCATCTGGCTCGTCGCGCCATAATGCCCGCCGATGACGAACACAGGCCTGCCCTCGGCGGTGAGCTTC
>JAPLTZ010000008.1 GCA_026397895.1 Verrucomicrobiota bacterium
AAAATGTTGTCGCCGGTGCATTCGGCCACATAGCCCTCGGAGTTCAGCATGATGGCCTCCTCCACGCCCGCGTTGTTCGCCTCGATCTTCGCGAGGATATTGTTGAGGTAGTTCAACGACTTGATAGCCGGGTTGACGGCGCTGTGCAGGTTGCGCGTCGTCGCCACGGTCACGATGTCCATGCCCCGCTTGTAGAGCGCGGGCGGGTAAAGCTGGATTTTATCCGCGATGATGATGACGGACGGACGCGCGCAGCGGTTGGGGTTCAAGCCGAGCGTGCCCACGCCGCGCGTGACGACGAGGCGGATGTAGCCGTCGCGGAGGTTGTTCTTGCGGCAGGTCGCGACGGTGGCGCGCATGACTTCCGCGTGCGTCATCGGGATGTCGAGCAGGATGGCCTTGGCCGAACAGAACAGCCGGTCAATGTGCTCCTTGAGCTTGAACACGCGTCCGTGATAGGCGCGGATGCCTTCAAACACGCCGTCGCCGTAAAGCAGACCGTGGTCGAACACGGAGACTTTGGCCGTGCGTTCGTCAAAATATTTTCCGTCAATGTAGATTTTCATGCGCCAAATAGCGGTCACGCTAGGTCAAAAGCGGCGGCGCAGCAAGGCGGGAGTTAAGGTTGTGTCCTAAATTGGTAGGGATGGCGCGCTGCGCCGTTCCCGTCGCCGAGCGCAGCGTCAGGCGACGGAATCGAATGCAAGAGACACGCCTTGCCACGTCCGCTCCGCCCTGCGCTCTGCTGCGGGCGGGGACATCGCAGCGCGATGTCCCTACCATTTCAAATTCGGACACTGCCGGAGTTAATCGCCGTTTGACAGCGGCCCGCACTGGAAGTATAAAGTTCGCTCGTAGTTCGTTGAACCACCGCTAATCTAAACTCGAAACTGAAAATAAAATTATGGCAATCGCAATCGGCTCCAAAGCTCCTGACTTCTCGTTGAAATCCAAGAACGCCGCCGGCGTCACGGACGTGAAGCTCTCCAACAACTTCGGCAAGAAGAACACGGTCATCCTGTTCTTCCCGCTCGCCTTCACCGGCGTCTGCACCGCCGAGATGTGCGACATCACCGCCGGCCTTTCCGCCTACTCCGGCCTGAACGCGGACGTCATCGCCATCAGCGTGGACAGCCCGTTCGCGCAGGAAGCGTGGGCGCAGAAGGAAAAAATCGGCATCACCATCGCCAGCGACATTAACAAGACCGCGTCCAAGGCCTACGGCGTGTTGATCGAAGACCTCGGCGGCCTGATCGCCGGCTTCGGCTCGACCAGCGCGCGCGCCGCTTTCGTCGTGGACAAGAACGGCGTCGTGCAATACAGCGAGCAGACGGCCAGCGTCAAAGAACTGCCGAACTTCAACGCCGTGAAGGAAGTCCTCGCCAAGCTGAAGTAAGCTGAAGCTCTCAAAACAAAACCCCGTGAAGCGCGATGCTTCACGGGGTTTTTCGTTGGGAGGGACGGCCGTCCCAAATAATTATCCGATGAACGCCTCGTGCACGGCCTTGGTCGCCTGCGGGCCTTTGGCGAGGTCGATGACCACGGAGATTTTGATTTCGCTCGTGGAAATCATGCCGATGTTCACGCCTTCCTTGGCGAGCACTTCAAACATTTTTCCCGCCACACCGGTGTGCGACTTCATGCCGACGCCCACGATGGAGACCTTGCCGATGTTCTCGTCGGTCAACACTTCCTTGAACCCGACCTCCGCCTTGAGCCCGGCGATGACCTTCTGCGCCTTCAGCAAATCCGGCTTGTCCACGGTGAAGGAAATGTCCGTGGACGGCGTGCCGGTGCCGTGGCTGATGTTCTGGATGATCACACGGTCGCGTCGCCGAGCGCCTTGAAGATACGCGCCGCCACACCGGGCTTGTCGGGCACGGCCACGAGCGTGACCTTGGCCTGATTTTTGTCAAACGCGACGCCGCGAATCACGACGTCTTCCATGCTTTTGGTTTCTTCTTTCACAATCGTTCCGGGGTTGTCGTTCAAACTGCTGCGGACTTCAAACACCACGCCAAACTTCTTGGCAAATTCCACCGAGCGAGACTGCATCACCTTCGCGCCGAGGCTGGCAAGCTCCAGCATTTCGTCGTAGGAAATCTCCTGAAGCTTCTTCGCCGTCGGCACGATGCGCGGGTCGGCGGTGTAAACGCCATCCACGTCCGTGTAAATCTGGCAGAGGTCGGCCTTGAGCGCGGCGGCGAGCGCGATGGCCGTCAAATCCGAACCGCCGCGGCCGAGCGTGGTGATCTGGCCGTCCTTCGTCTCGCCCTGAAAACCGGCCACGATGACCACATTGCCCGCGTCGAGCAATTCATGCACGGCCTTGGGCGTGATGTTGTGAATCTTGGCCTTGGTGTGGACGCCGTCCGTGACAATGCCCGCCTGC
Source organism: Verrucomicrobiota bacterium (assembly GCA_026397895.1). GTDB lineage: Bacteria > Verrucomicrobiota > Verrucomicrobiia > Limisphaerales > JAFMIX01 > JAFMIX01. The sequence goes on from JAPLTZ010000008.1 coordinate 2,393, forward strand.
GCGCCCGTCATCGAGACGGCGGGGATGTTGATCGCGTGCAGGGCGATGGCCGTGAGCGCGATGGTCTGTTGTTCGCCGGTGGCGAGGAGCATATCCATCTCGCGTTCGCTGGGCAGCGGGACGATGTCTTTGGCGAGCTTGATGAGGCCGTCGGTCACGCCGCTCATCGCGGAGACGACGACAACGACCTGGTCGCCCTGCGCGCGATACTTGGCCACGCGCGCCGCGACGTTTTTGATGCGGTCGGTGTTGCCGACCGACGTTCCGCCATATTTTTGAACAATCAACGCCATAAAAATGGACGGCGAGATTAACAAACGACGGTCGTTTGAAAAGTGCGGAGTTTGAAGATCATCCGGACAGGCGTTCGATCCGCACGGTCACGTCCATCGTCCGCTCGGTCGTGCCTTTGTAGCTGCCACGGATCGGCGCGACATCGGCGTAATCGCGGCCCACGGCGATCTTGACGTAGGTTTCGTCGGGCTTGCAGTTGTGGGTGGGATCAAGCGGCTGCCACCCGTGACCGGGAATGAAGACTTCCATCCACGCATGAGTGGCGCTGGCAATCTCCGTGGCGAGATAGCCGCTGACGTAGAGCGCGGGGATTTTCAGCGAGCGGCACAGGCTCAACATCAGGTGCGAAAAATCCTGGCACACCCCGCGCCGTTGCGCCAGCACCTCGCGAGTGTGGGTGTGAACCTGGGTGGAGTTGCTCTGGTAAGTGATGTGCGAATGGACGAAAGCCATGAGCCGGAGCGATTGCTGCCAGATGTCGCGTTCGTCGCCGATGGCGTCCACGGCGAGCCGCCAGACTTCGGGGGAAGTATCCACATAACGGCTCGCCTGGATGAAGTCGTAACAACGCCCGACGTTCCACGCCTCCTTGAGCTGATCCACGGCGGCGGGACGGGCGTCGAGCGGCAACCCGGCGATCTTGTGCGTGGTGACGCGGAGGTTGCTCTCGATGGCGAGCGTTGAATGCGGCTCCGGCAGGTCGAAGTGATGGACGCAGTTGCTGTAAAAATCGTGGTAATGCTTCAGCCGGGTCGAGGGCAGGATTTTGAGCAGGAAGGAATCCACGGTCTGCTGCTCATTGGAGACGGGCTGGAGGTGCAGTTCATTGTAACTCTCGCGCACCGGCGCGGCGTAGGCGTAATGCGTGCGATGGAGAATCTCCAGTTTCATGGGCGATGAGAGTCGGCGAAGCGGTTGGGTGGCGGCAAGCGGATGTTCACGACTGTTGCTGCTGCTCCTCCTGCTGGACGAAATGCTCCGCCCCGCCCGGATCAAACGCGTGGAAGATATAGACCTTGAACAGCTCGTTGCCGATCTGGTTGAGCTTGATCTGGACCTGGTCAATGTAGTCGTGCAGCCCCGCGTCAAAGACTTCCTCGACGGTCGCGAACTGCAATTCCGCCGCGAGCCGCCCGCAAAGTTTTTCCGCGTCGTTCGAGAACCGCCGGTCGGACACGCCGGAGATGCGGCGGAGCGCATCGTTGAGCCGCTCGACGCAGAAGCGGATGGAGCGCGGGAAATCCTCATTCAGCAGAAGGAATTCCGCGACGTGCCGGGGGTGCACCTCCGCGCCGTAGATGGATTTGAACGCGTCCCAGCCGCTGCACGAACGCAACACCGCCGACCACTCCAGCGCATCCGTCTGGTTCACCACCTTGGGCAGACCGCGCGGCGGCAGCGTGTGATAGCGCAGGTCGAGGATGCGCGAGGTCTTGTCCGCGCGCTCGATGAAGCGGCCCGCCTCGCTGAACCACCAGCCTTCATTGTGGATGTGCGTGGCGTAACTCAACCCGACGAGTTGCAGCGAGCCGGCCTTGATTTCATTGAAGAAATCCGTGGGGCTGTCCAGCCACATCTGGCGTGCCTGCGGCGACAGCATGAAAAGATAAAGCCGGTTCAGTTCCTCCCACATCTCGATGGTGATCTGGTCGCGCACCATCCGCGCGTTCTCCCGCGCCTGGCAGATCGAGGACACGATGGAGTTCGGATTTTCCTGCCGGAA
>JAPLTZ010000273.1 GCA_026397895.1 Verrucomicrobiota bacterium
AGTTGGTAATCATCCGCCAGGCAATCCACGATGCCCACGAACCCGCCGATCTCCGCGAGCTGCCGCCGGCGCAGCACCATCGCCGCGCCGAGCGCGAAGTCCAGCGGCGCGAGCGTGCGGGATTGCAGCACGCTGCTCCAGAAATCGGCGTTCACCGCCACGGCCTCCCAGCGCATGGCCGTCGTGGTGGGATTGGCGAGGCGGTAGAAACAGTTCACAAGCCCGACGCCTTCCTCGCGCAGCGGCGCGACGGCGTTGGCGAGGAAATCTTCCGGCGCGAGCACATCGGCGTCGCTGACGACGAGGAGTTCGTGGCGGGCGGCGCGTTCGAGTTGGAGGAGCTTGGAGACTTTGGAGTTCGTGCCGAGAACTTCCGGGCAGACGACGATCTGCGCGTCGCGGTGTGGAAATTCGGCGAGGAGTTTGCGGACGATTTCGCAGACGGGGTCGGCGGCATCGGCGACGCCGAAGAGGAATTGCATCGGGCCGGAATAATTCTGCGCGAGCCAACTGCGGAGACATTTTTCGGTTTCGGCATCGCAGCCTTTGAGCGGCTTGAGCAGCGTGAGGGCGGGCGCGAAGGATTTGTCCGCGATGCGCCGGTGCAGCGGGAAGCGGCGGGCGGCGAGCCATTGCCAGAGCGTCAGCGCGAGGCTCAGGAGCGCGAGGATGGCGAGGAAGATGTTCATCCACGAATTACGCTAATGGACGCGAATTTTATTTGAGGTAGGGACATCGCGCTGCGATGTCCCCGCCCGGAGCGGAAGCGCAGGGCGGAACGAGCGTGGTGACGCGTGCGATCTTGGTGCGTTCGATTCCGTCGCCTGACGCTGCGCTCGGCGACGGGGACGGCGCGGCGCGCCGTCCCTACCCTGATTTGGCAAAAACATAGTCCCAAAAAAATTTCGCGAAAATTCGCGCCATTCGCGGATTGTTCCGGTTTATTCCACGACGAGCAGACAGTCGGGCTGGCTGGGTTCGGCGCGGAAGCATTGGCGGAGGTAGGCGAGGATTTGTTCCTGGAGGTTCTCGCAGCGCGGACTCCAGCGGCGCGAGCCGGCGAGTTGTTTGACGCAACTGCGCAGGCCGCAGAAGCGCACCTGCCTCGGCGATTGGCGGAGCTGGGCGCGGAGTTCGTCGCGCAGGCGCGGGTAGAAGAAGAGTTCGTTCGTGCCGGACTCGACGGCGAGGTGGCGGAGGTCGGCTTCGGGAATTTCGGCGGCGCGGGTGACGGTGAGGCCGAAGCCGCGCAGGACGTTTTCCAGCGCCTGCGAAAATTCGCCGACGGTGACGGTGTCGCGGGCGAGGTCGCTCTTGAAATAGTGGAACACGGCGGCGGCGGCGTCCTGCACGAATTCGGGATCGAGTTTGCGGGAGGCGTCGCCGATGAGTTCGATGGAGATGGCGGCGGCGGAGAGCGGGATGCTTTCGCCGGCGGCAAGCTGGAACAGGAGGCAGTCGGAGGAGAGGAGGATCATTTGTCGGCCTCCATCTTTTTGATTTCCTGCACGAAGTCGGTGGCTTCCTGAAAGCGGCGATAGACGCTGGCGAAGCGGACGTAGGCGACTTCGTCCAGCTCGCGGAGTTCGGCCATGACGCGTTCGCCGATGGCGGTGCCGGGGACTTCGCTTTCGTATTTGTTGGTGAGGTCGTTGACGATGCGGTCGAGGACGGCTTCGATGGCCTGGGGGCTGATGGGGCGTTTCTGGCAGGCTTTCTTGAGGCCGTGGAAAAGTTTTTCGCGGGAGAATTCCTCGCGGCGACCGTCGCGCTTCACGACCATGAGGCCTTCGTGCTCGATCTCCTCGTAGGTGGTGAAGCGGTGGCCGCAGGAGAGGCATTCGCGGCGGCGGCGGATGGTCGCGCCTTCACGCGAGGCGCGGGAGTCAATGACCTTGTCGTCGAGGCTGCGGCATTTGGGGCAAAGCATAAACGACCACCGCTAATTGTGGCCGGGTCTTTGGTAGCATACAAAATGTTGCGGCGTCAAGCGGCGGGCGGGGAATGTTGTTCACAGGGCGGGCGGAGCTAAAAAACTTCCGGCACGCCTTCTTCCATGATTTTCAGGTGGTGGGCGAGGCCTTCCGCCTGAATCAATTCCATGAGCCAGCGCGGCGGCTCGTCCATGTCCTCGAACGAGAGCTTGAAGGTGCCGTAGTGCATCGGCACGAGCCAGCGGGAACGCAAATCCTTGAAAGCCTTGACCGCCTCGTCCGGGCCCATGTGGACTTCACGGAAATTTTCCGGGTGATACGCGCCGATGGGCAGGAGGGCGATTTCCGGAGCGAGTTTTTTTCCGATGAGCTTGAAGCCCTCGAAGTAGGCGCTGTCGCCGCAGTGATAAATTTTCCGGCCCTGATGCTCGAGCACGAAACCGCCGTAGCCGCGATGGCTGTCGCGGAGGGTGCGCGCGCCCCAGTGCTTGCTGGGGGTGAACGTCACCCGCCAGTCTTTCTGCGCGAAGCTCTCCCACCATTCCAGTTCGATGATGCGGCCGAAGCCGAGGCCGCGCGCGAGGTTGCCCACGCCCCACGGCATGACGCCGATTTTCGGATGCGGCAGTTTGCGGAGCGTCGGTTTGTGGAAATGGTCGAAGTGCGCGTGCGTGAGCAGCACGAGGTCAATCGGCGGCAGGTCTTCGATGCGCAGGCCGGCGCGCTTCACGCGCTTGAGCAGGAACAGCCAGTTGGCGAAGTTCGGGTCCACCAGCACGTTCAGGTCGGTGAACTGGATGAGAAACGACGCGTGGCCGATCCAGGTGATGGCGACTTCGCCGAGTTTCAGCTTGGGAAAGACCGGACGCTTGTGCTGGCCGGCGCGTTTGGTGAGCAGGGCTTTCCAGACCATCTCGCGGAAAAACGTGCGCGGATTGAAGGATTTCGTCGGGGTCAAATCCTTGAACGAACGCGGGAGCTTGCGCCGGGCGGCCGGGGCGGGGCGTTTGGAAAGCGGTTTCGTCATAACGGCCTGATGCCCCGCAGCCTAAATCGGCTTTGAATAAATATCAACCTTGTCCGTCAGAACTTCTGTCGGTCAAAACAACAAAAACAAAACAGGAATTTTATGAAAACCATCATCACAACGGCGGTTCTTGGAGTGGCGTTGCTCGGTGCGCGGGTGCCGACGGCGGAAGCGCGCGGCGGCGACTGCGTGGCGGGCGCGGTCATCGGCGGCATCATTGCCGGGGCAATCATCGCCGACGCCTGCCAGCCGCACACGACGTATTACAGCGCCCCGGCTTATTGCCCGCCGCCCGCACCGGTGTATTGCCAACCCGCGCCCGTCGTCTATGCCGCGCCCGCGCCGGTCTATTATTACAGCCAGCCCGCGCCGGTGGTCGTGTATCGTGAGCCGGCGGTGCGTTTCGGGTTCGGCTACGTCCGCCCGTGGGGTCACGGCCACGATTACGACCGCGGCCATGGCTACGGCCATTACCGGTAAGCTTTAAAAATATTCAGCCCGCCCGGTTCGCGCCGGGCGGGTTTTTTATTTTCAACTCCGCCGAATCGTGTATCAACTCCCGCATGAGCGAACTCGAACCCCAGTTGAAAAAATTCCTCCGCCGCCAGCCCCGCCTCGGCAAAAGCGTCTATCTCGCCAAGACCGCCGTCGTCCTCGGCGACGTGACGCTCGGCGCGCATTCGAGCGTGTGGTATGGCGCGGTGCTGCGCGGCGACATCAATCGCATCGTCGTCGGCCATCACTCCAACGTGCAGGACAACGCCGTGCTGCATCTGGCGGACAAATTCGAGTGCCGCGTCGGCAACTGGGTGACGATCGGTCATTCCGCCATCGTCCACGCCTGCACCGTCGGCGACGAATGCCTCATCGGCATGGGCGCGATCGTTTTGGACGGCGCGAAAATCGGGAAACAGTCGCTCATCGGGGCGAAGGCGCTCGTGAAACAGGGGATGAAAATTCCGCCTGGTTCGCTCGTGCTCGGCGCGCCCGCCAAAGTCATCCGCAAGCTCACCAAGGAAGAACGTTCCGGCTTGAAATGGTGGGCGCAGAAATACGTGGACAACGGTGCGTATTGCCTGAAGCACAAGCTCAACGTCGGCGCGCCGCTCGCGACCTGAAGTCGCGGAGAGATTGAAGCGGATTTTTCAAATCCGTCTGCCTGCCAAATTCAAGGTAAGACTGTATGCCTCGGTCGTTACATTCCTTTAGCCAACTGCCAAAGGAAGTAGACCCCGAACAAACATGTGGCAATGACCACCAACCGCTTGGTGAATAACATTGCAGTCGCGGGATCATCCCAAAATGTTGAACCGCGAGATCCAAATTCGCGGTCGCTGAACTTATATGAAACCAACCCCCAGCCACCGCCGAGAACACAAAAGACGACCAACGCAACCGCTCCATTCCAAGGTTTTGTGGAATGGCCGGTGACCACAAACCTCCACCCACCACACGCGATCATGAAGATGAGGAAACCAAGCCCAGCTCCAAACAATCCGTAGAAAACGAACATTATTTTGTCGGTAAAATCTTTCACGGGTGCTTGTGAAAAAATCCACTGACCACCGCCGCCACGCGCTCGAGTTGCGCGTCGGTCAGCTCGGCGAACATCGGCAGGCTCAACACTTCGCGGGAGGCGCGTTCGGCCACGGGAAAATCGCCGGGCTGGTAGCCGAGGCTGGCGTAGCATTTCTGCAAATGCAGCGGCATGGGATAATGCACCGCATTGCCGACGCCGTTCTCGTCGAGAAACTTTTTCAGCTCATCCCGCCGGGCGTGGCGGACGGTGTAGAGATGCCACGCGCTCTCCGCATAATCAGCCTGCTGCGGCAGTTGCAGCGGCGTGCCGGCGAGCAGTTCGGCGTAGCGCGCGGCGACGCGCCGGCGGCCGGCCTGCCATTGCGCGAGGTGCTTCAACTTCACGCCGAGCACCGCGCCCTGCAAGCCTTCCATGCGGTAGTTAAAGCCGACTTCGTCGTGGTGGTAGCGCTTCGTCGAGCCGTGTTCGCGGAGCGATTTGGCGCGGGCGGCGAATGCGGCGTCGTTGGTCACGAGCGCGCCGCCTTCGCCGGCGGCACCGAGATTTTTCGCAGGATAAAAGCTGAAGGCGGAAATCGAGCCAAGCGTGCCGACGGTGCGGCCTTTGTATTTCGCGCCGTGCGCCTGGCAGGCGTCCTCGACGAGCGGGAGGTTGTGCTTCTTGCCGATGGCGAGGAGCGCGTCCATGTCGCAGGGATGGCCGTAGAGATGGACGGGCAGGATGGCCTTGGTGCGGGGCGTGATGGCGCGTTCGACGAGCGCGGGGTCGAGGTTGAAGGTGGCGTCAATGTCCACATAGACGGGTTTTGCGCCGACGTAGGAGATGGCCCAGCTGGTGGCGACGAAGGTGTAGGGCGTGGTGATGACTTCATCGCCCGGCCCGACGCCGAGCAGGAGCAGGGCGATGTGCAGGGCGGAGGTGCCGCTGTTCATGCCGAGGCAGTGTTGCGCGCCGCAGAATCGGGCGAAGTCCTTTTCAAATTGCGCCACGTCCGGGCCGAGGCAGAAAGAGTTGTTGTCGAGCGTGCGGGCGATGGCGGCATCCACTTCCGCGCGGATGGGGCGCAGTTGGGCGGCGAGGTCGAGGTAGGGAACGGCGGCGTTCATGTCGCGGAATTATCCACGGAAACCGCGTTTCGGAAACAGAAATTCTGCGCGGCGGGCTAGTCGGGGTTGTTCTTGAGATAGTCCTGCATGGTCTGTTCCCACTTGGACCAGTCGGTGCCGTGGTCTTCTTCGAGGAGCAGGGCGAGGTCGGCTTGGGCTTTCTCGGCGGCGGGGTGGCCGGGCGTGCGGGCGACTTGCAGCATGAGCGGCAGCTTGAGGCTGTTGGGGCGGTTGAAGAGATCGAACAAAATGGCTTCGGCGACGGGGCCGGGGACTTTGGGGTCGATGAGGATTTTGCCCATCTGCGCGTAATCGTCGTCGGGGACGAGGTTGTTGAGGTGCTGGGCGACTTCGAGTTTGCCGTCGTCGGGCAGGTCGGGGTAGAGCTTGAGCATCTCCTTGTATTTGTTCTCGATTTCGGTGTCGGCGGCGAGGATGTCGCTGACCTTGTCGCCCCAATCCATCTGCGCCGGCGCGGCGGCGGGGGCGGCGGGCATCGCGGCGATGCTGATTTCAACCGGCTCTTCTACCGGCTTGGCGGCAGCGGCGGATTTGCGGGCGTTGGCGGCGGTCGGCGCGGTGGATTCGTCGGCGGCAACGGGGCGGTGGGCGGCGGTTTTGGGCCGGCTGGCGAACCAGCCGAGGCCGACGCCGATAATCACGGCGATGCCGACGAAGCCGACGATTTTGAGCAGACCTGATTTGTTTTGCATGACTTGGGATAATAAACCGCCGGGGTTGCAAAGTTGCGGTTTTTTTGGCCGCGCGGCTGATTGACGATGAACGGGTGCAACTTTTGGGCTGGGGAGGGTTTAGATAACAAGCTATGCCGCAATTCAATTACAAAGCCCGCCGCCGCTCCGGCGAGGTGGTGACAGGCGTCCTCGAAGTGGCCGACCGCCCGGCGGCGCTGGCGCAGATCGAAAAGCTGGGGCTGTTCCCGGTTTCGGTGGAGGCGGCGAAGGGCGGCGCGGTCACGCCCGGCGCGGGCGCGACGGCCAAACGCGATTGGAAGGAGATGTTGCCGCCGGCGTTGCGGGTGTATTTCACGAAACAGCGCGCGCCGAAATTGCAGGAGCTGGCGACCTACACGCAGCAGTTGGCAAATCTGCTGAATTCCGGCATGCCACTGACGGTGGCGCTGAACAGCATGACGCATCTGGAGAGCAAGGGAATTCCCTCGGAGGTGAGCCGGCAGCTCAAGCAGGAGGTCATGGAAGGGCGCGGGCTTTCGGACGCAATGGCGAAGCAGCCGGTGATCTTCTCGGAACTTTACGTGAACATGGTGCGCGCCGGCGAATCCAGCGGCGCGCTGGTGGACGTGCTGCGGCGGCTGGCGGAACACTTCAACCGCTTCGCGGAAGTGCAGGCGAAGTTCAAGTCGGCGATGATCTACCCGGCGCTGGTCTGCTGCGTGGGCGTGGGCATCATCGCGTTCTTCATCTTCTTCATGCTGCCGAAATTCATGGAGATGTTCAGCGGGTTCAACATGACGCTGCCGTTGCCGACGCGGATGCTGATGGGTTTGAGCGGCGTGGTGACGGGCTATTGGTGGCTCGTGGCGCTGGTGGTCATCGCGGTGGCGGTGGTCTTCAAGCGGTTTTCGGCGACGGAATCCGGCAAGCGCAAGCTCGACGAGTTGCAGATGAAACTGCCGGTGTTCGGAAAGGTGAACAAGCTGAACCTGTTCGGCCAGTTCGCGCGGGTGCTGGCCACGTTGCTGAAGAACGGCGTGCCCGTGTTGAACGCGCTGAAAATCACCGAGCAGATCATCCCCAACCGCATCATCAAGGAAGCCATCGCCAAGACGCGCGAGGCGGTGACGGACGGCAAGACGCTCGCGCAGCCGCTCGCCGCCAGCAAAATCTTCCCGCAACTCATGGGAACCTCGCGGAGACCTACGAAAGCGAATTGCAGATCGCGCTGCGCGTCATGATGGGCCTCATCGAGCCGGTGCTCATCATCGTGATGGCGATGGGCGTGGGCTTCCTGCTGTTGAGCATCCTCCTGCCGATGTTCAACCTCATCTCCAGCATCAGCGCGACGAAATGAACATTCGCAGAAAGCAGAAAGCAGAAATCGGAAAGCGGAAATTCGCCGCCGCTTTCACGCTCATCGAGGTGATGGTCGTCGTGGCCGTCATGGGGCTTGTAATGGCGATGGGCATCCCGTCCATCGTCGGCGCGATGAAAAAGGAAGGCCTGCGCAAGGCCGTCAATGACGTCGTTGAAGGCTGCGCCAAGGCGCGGGCCGCCGCCATCCTCGGCGGCGGCGTGGCCGAACTGCGCTTTCACCCCGAGGGCCGCCGTATCGAAGTCGGCGGCGGCAGCGAACCGGCCAAGGCGGAGAACGGCGAGCCGGCGCCCGCGCCCGTCGTGGCGGGCGGAGGATTTTCGGCGCAATTGCCGGACAACGTGGCCGTGGAGATGTGGGACGTGAACCTCACCGAGTTCAAGGACGCCGAGGTGGCGCGCGTGAAGTTCTATCCGAACGGCATGTGCGACGAGATGACGGTGATCCTGCGTTCGGACAAGGGCGAGTGGCGGAAAATCACCCTCGAAGTCACCACCGGCCGCACCAGCGTGGGGGACGTGCGATGAAAATGCAGAAGGCAGAAGGCAGAATGAAGAAACGGGCTGCCATGCGCGGCAATTCTTCATTCTTCATTCTTCATTCCGCCTTCTCCCTGCTGGAGGTGATGGTGGCGACGGCCATCTTTTTTACCTGCACGTTCGCCATCCTGCAGTTGATCTCGCTGACGCTGCACAACGCGCGCGCGTTGCAGGTGCGCGAGCCGAACGCCGGCATGATCGCGGCGGAACTGGCGATCACCAACTCGCTTGTCGAGGACCAGATGTCGGGCGACTTCAAGGCCACGCATCCGGGCTTCACCTGGTCGCGCGATGTCTATCAGGTTTCGAGCAACGGTTTGTTCGAGGCGGATTTCACCATCCACCGGCGGGACGGCCACAAGGACGTGCAATCGCACATGAGCATCCTCCTGTTCCGCCCGCTGTCGCCCGAAGGCACCATCAAAGGAACGCTGCAATGAAAACCGCCAGCCCCACCCCGCGCGGCTTCACCCTCATCGAGGTGCTGCTGGCGATGGCAATCCTCACCGTGATCATCGGCGCGATTTATTCCACCTGGGCCGGCGTGGTGAAGGCCTCGCGCGTGGGCCAGGACGCCGCCGCCGCCGCGCAGCGCGAGCGCATGGCCGTGCGCGTCGTGGAGGAGGCGCTGACGGGCTCACAGTTGTTCGTGGCGAATCCCAATTTCTACAGCTTCGAGGTGGACAAGGGCGGCAAGGTGGCGTTGAGCCTGGTTTCCAGCCTGCCGCGGGCGTTTCCGCGCGGCGGCAAATTCGGCGAGGCGCTCATGCGGCGGGTCATGTTCTCCGTCGAGGCCGGGCCGGATTCCCAGAAACAGCTCGTCATGCGGCAATGCCCCATCCTGATGGAGCTGGACGAGGACGAGCGGCTGCATCCCGTCGTGCTCGCCGACAACGTGCGCGATTTCTCCGTGGAAGCCTGGGACCCCACCGCCAACGACTGGGCCGACACCTGGGTCTACACCAACCAACTGCCGAAGATGGTGCGCGTGATTTTGCAGTTGAACGACAAACGCATCACCGGCGGCTCGTCGGCGGCGACGCCGCTCGCCACGATTGTGGGCCTGCCCACCGCCGGCGTGCAGGCGAGCTGGCAACTGCCCAACGTCAGCGGCGGCGGCCAGCCCCAGCCAAACTCCGGCAATCCGGGAAATCAAAACAACCGCAACAACCCCGGCATCAATCTCAACCCGCGCCCGGGGACGCGCTCCACCCGATGAAGTTCACCCGCAAACCCCGCCGCGAAGCAGGCATCGCGCTCGTCATCGTGATGGTGACGATCTTTGTGCTGGCGGCGCTGGCGGGCGCGTTCGCGCTGGCGATGAAGGTGGAGACCAAGCTGGCGCGGAATTCCACCTCGGAGATGGAACTGGAATGGCTGGGGCGCTCCGGCGTGGAGCTGGCGCGCTACGTTCTGGCATTGCAATTGAACGTCCCGGACGAGCCGTATGACGCGCCGAATCAGGTCTGGGCCGGCGGCACCGGCTCGATGTCCATTTCCAACAGCCCGCTGGCGAACATCTCGCTCAAAGACCACAAGCTCGGCAACGGCACCTACTCCGTGACCATCACCGACTGCGAGCGCAAGTTCAACATCAACACCGCCGTCACCAGCCCGGAGATCATGGAGCAGGCCTTCATCCTCATGGGCGCGGACGCCGGTGAGGCGCCGCAGATCATCGCCGCCATCCAGGACTGGGTGGACCCGGACGACGACCCGCACATCGGCGGCGCGGAGAGTTCGTTTTACCAGGGAATGAACCCGCCCTACCTCGCGAAGAACGGCCCGATTGACGACATTTCGGAATTGCTGCTCATCCGCGGCGTGACGCCGGAGATGTATTGGGGCAATTCCAACTCGCCCGTCGCGTCGCCGTTGACCGGCACGTTCGCCAATCAAACGCCTCTGCCGTCCGTCGGCCTCGTGAATTTGTTCACGCCCATCTCCTCCGGAAAAATAAATCCCAACACCGCGAGCGCCGAGGTGTTGCAGATGATTCCTGGCATCGACGCGAACATGGCCGGGCAGTTGGTTCAGGCGCGGATGGGGCCGGACGGCCAGACGCCCGTCGGCGGCCCGGGCAATTCGCTGATGGAATTCCTCACCGCCGGCACCGGCAGCCAGCTTCTCGCGAACAGCATGCAGAAATATTTTGACGTTCACAGCCACGTCTTCGAGGTGGACGTGGAGGCGAGCGTCGCCGGCTACACCCGCCACTTTTATGCCATCGTCGCCCGCGCCAGCGCGCAGGACCTCCCCGTGCTGGTCTTCCACGCAAAGTAAGCCCGGCGCAGAAAACCCTTTGACCGCCGCGCGGGAGTCTGGTTAGCTCCCGCCAAGCAAAATTCGCCGCCAACAAGGAGAACGCGCCGATGCCATCATCCCCGAACAACCCCACCCGCATCACCAGCATCCTGGCGTGGTGGTCGGTGGCCTACGGCTTCGGCCAGCTGATCAACGGCCTGCTCACCGACCGCATCGGCGGGCGCAAGGCGATGCTCATCGGCGCGGTGGGCACGATCACCATCAACATGATCTACGGCTTCTCCTCGACCGTGGGCACGTTCTCCACCTTCGCGCTCATCTGGCTGATGAACGGCTATTTTCAATCGTTCGGCGCGCCGGGCATGATCAAGATCAACGCTGCGTGGTTCAACCGCACCGAGCGCGGCACGTTCGCCGGCATCTTCGGGCTGATGATTCAGTCCGGCCAGTTCATCATCAACAACCTCGCACCGTTCCTGCTCGGCGGATTCGCCATCTTCGTCTGGTGGATCGCCGACCATGTGGGCAGCCTGCACTTCAACGCGCCGAAGGATGAGCACGTTCAGTTTGCAAAAATCTGGTTCTTCGAGCCGCTCAACTGGCGCTGGCTTTTCATCATCCCCCCTATGTTCACCGCCGTCATGGCCGTGCTCGTGGTATTCATCCCCAAGGAATCGCCGGAAGCGGCGGGTTACCCCGGCCTCATCCACGATGAAAACAGCACCGGCGACACCGGCACGCGGGCGAGCATCAAGGATTCGTTCATCACCATCTTCACGCATCCGCTCGTGTGGTTTTATGCGGCGGCCTACGCCTGCACCGGCGCGGTGCGCAACAGCTCCGATCAACTCGCCGTCCTCTATTTCGTGGAACAGCTCAAGCTCGACATCGCCACCAGCCCCGCCGTGAAGTGGACGTTGAACCTGATGCCCGCCGTCGCCGTCGCCGGCTCACTGGCGTCAGGAATCATCTCCGACAAATTCTTCAAGGGTCACCGTTCGCCCGTCGCCATGGGACTCTACTTCGGACAATCGGTCATCATCCTCATCGCCGCCCTCATCATTAACACCGGCGTCGTCGGCCCGACGCCGAGTGGGATTTTCCTCGGCTGCCTGTTCCTCATCCTGATTTCGCTCACCGTCAACTCCACGCATTCGCTCGTCGGCGCGGCGGCGCCCATGGACATCGGCGGGCGCCAGATGGCAGGC
>JAPLTZ010000289.1:0-7679 GCA_026397895.1 Verrucomicrobiota bacterium
TCTGCATCCACGCCACTGTGAAGCCGCCGTCTGCCGCCGCCGCCACGCTGGGGTTGGCGCAGATGTTGGTGGCGGTGTTGACTGCAAATTCCCCGCCCGCCGGCACGCCGGCGGCGCTGTAAATCCGCGCATAGACCCCCGCGCTGCCCTCAAACTGCTGCTGCTCGGAAATCCACACCACTACGAACCGCCCGTCGCTCAACGCGGCCACGGCGGGGTCGCGCTGGTTGTAGGCCGTGAACTGATTGACCAGAATTTCGCCGCCCAACCGCTGGCCGACGGAGGACAGGCGCTGGACATAGACATCGCGTGTGTTGTTCGTGGTGTTCGCCCAAGCCACGATGATGTTGCCGTTCGTCAGGGTCGTCACGGCGGTGTCTTTTTGTGAATTGGTAAAGGTGTTCACCAGCAGGTCGCCGGCGACCCAAGTGTTACTCGCGGAAAGGAAGCGGGCGTAGATGCGTTGGAAACCGAGCTTGCCGCCCTGCCAGACAAACGCCGCGCCGCCGCCGTTCAGCATCGTGACTTGCGGGCGTTCCTGGTCGTTCGCGCCGAGCTCATTCACGCGGAATGAATTCAACGTGCCGGACAAATTGACGTCCAACCGTTGCGCGCTCACGCCCAAACCCTCGCCGTCGGTGTTGTTGTCCTGCCAGACGATGAAGCCGCCGCCAGGCTTGATGCTGGCGTGGGCGTAGACCTGATCTCCCGCCAAAGTGCCGGCGGGAGCGTATTCGCCCGCTTCAGCGACGTATCCGGACTGGGCCAATACCAACGCAGGGCTCGCCAAAACCAGTCCGGCGACCAACAGCCTGCGGATTTGCAGCGATAATGACATAAAAAACGCTAAATTATAGCCGAGTCTGGTGCTGGATTCAAGTTTGGGTTGGGGATGTTGCGGCACACGGCGATGTTCGTTTCAATCCGTTCACGGCTTGGCCGCCCCGGGCCGCTGCGGCGGGATGCTGCTCTGCGCAAACGGCATTTCCTCATCCGAATGCACCCGGTTGCCCGCCGGGTCAATGATGGTGGGCGTGACAAAAATCAGGAGGTTTTTCTTCACCTTGCTCGCCGATTCGCTGCGGAACAGCCTGCCCAAAAGCGGCAGGTCGCCGATGATCGGCACCTTGTCCTTGGCTTTGATTACTTCCTCGCTGATCAAACCGCCCAAGACGACGGTCTGTCCGTCCCAGACCACGACGCTGGTCGTCACCTGGCGCGTCCGCAAGTGCGGCAGCGGCACCTGCTGGATGAGCGCATTGCCCGTGCTGCCCTGCGCCTGCACGCTGAACGTGGAGGTGTCGTAGCCCACGAATTCGGTGATGGTCGGGATGATGGTCATCTGGATGGAATATTCATCCGCCGAAACGGAAGGAATCACATCCAGCACCGGGCCAAACGGCAGCGGCTGGACTGTGGGCTGAATCGTGGAACCGACCGCGCCGGCGCCGCCGTTGTTGTTTCCACCGCCGCCATTGTTATTGTTTCCGCCGCCGCCGGAGCCGGTCTGGTTTGCATCCAAGCCGGTCACGATGGAAAGAATATCGGTCACTTCGATGTGCGTCTGCCGGCCACTCAACGTGGTGACGGACGGGGCGCTGACCAAATCAACGCCATCGCGCTGCTCCAGCGCATTGACCACCATGCGGAATTGCGGGTCGGTCAGGATGCCGGACAAAGTGCCGACCGCCGGAGCGTTCAAAGCGTTCCGCAGCCCGCCGGTGATCAATTGATCCGTCAGTTGCTGGGGCAGGAGCGGATTGGGGAAAATTCCCGAAGGATTGGCCGTGGTCGGCGCCCCGGCAAACGTCGGGGCCGTGCCGCCCTGCACGCCGACATTGCCGTTGCCCATGAGCGTGTTTCCCAGATACCAGTTGAAACCAAGCGCATTGCGGTCGTCCTGCGTGACCTCGGCGATCTTGGCCTGAATGTTCACCTGCGGCGGAGTGACGTTCAACGTCTGAATGGCCGCCTCGATGATGTCCAGATCCTGCAACGTGGCGCGCACCAGAAGAATGCCTTTGCGGTCGTTGAAGAACAGCGATTTTCCGTTGCCCGGACCGGATCTCTGACCGCCAGGGCCTTGTCCGCCGCCGCCAAAGTCCACGCCTGCCGCCGTGAAAAATTCACGCACCATGGCTTGCGCCGCTTCAATCGAATTTGTGCGGGTGACAAAACTGATGCCACCGCCGCCGCTGCCACCACCACCACCACCGCCACCGCCGCCACGGCGTCCGCCGCCGCTGCTGCCACCGCCGGCAACGGATATGCGCGCGATGCTGGCGCCGGCTTCGCTGCCACCGTTTTGACCGCCGCTGCCGCCGCCGCCGCCGCCGCGACTGCCACCACCACCGCCGCCGCTGCTGCCGCCGCTGGAGATGTCACCAAAGCTCAACGACTCCACTGATTCCAACCCTTGCATGAAGGTGTTCGGGTCCACCTTGAAGGTGCGCGTGAACAGCGGCGTGGCTTCCTGGGCGCGGGTGGAAAAGACCACCGCGTAATCCTCGATGGAATATTTGATGGGCTTTTCCGCCGTCTTCACGATGGCGTCCAGCACATCGGCCAGCCGGAGATTGTTCAAAGGCGGGTTGATCTTGACGCGCACGGTGGAAATATCCACCCCCTCGGAGGGTGCCGCCGCGACGGGCAATCCGGTGGTGGGATCGACCGCTCCCGGCGCTGAAGAACCGCCGCCGCCGGCGTCGCTGATAATCATGAAGTTGATGCCCGCCTTGTCCGGATCGCTCTTGCGGGTGAGCTCGCTCAGGTTGCGGATGACCTCGCCCAGCTCCAAGCCGTCGTATTTTACCTCGTTCAGGCGGATGCGGTCGAGTTTGGAAACGATGGCCTGGCGCCCGGCGCCGGTGTGAATCTCCTTGCTGCGGACGTAGGGGTTGGGCGTGGGCAGGAGCTCGCGTTTCAACGGCGGCTGCCAGACATCCTCCACCTCCACCATGCGCTTGCGGGCGGTGAGGTCGCGGTTGCTGTCGCTGGCGGCATAACGGGCGTCTTGCACCAGTTTGATGTAGTAAATCGCGGCGGCATTATCGGGTTCTTCCGCGAGCACCAAATGGAATTTTGCCTCCGCCTCGTCCCACTTGCCGAGGTCGTAGAGCAGCTTTCCGTCCTGCACGGCGGTGGCGTTTTTGACCTGGGTGGCAACCACGCCGGCTACGCGGTCTTTGGTTTCCTGGCTGGGAATTTTCCCGGCCTGCGCGGCCAGCCACGCCTCGTTGTTCTTTTTGAGGGTGAGCAGCGCCTCGTTCTTGGGGTCCACGCGCAAGGCGGATTGGATGCTGGTGGCGGCGGCCTTGTAATCGCCCCGGCCTTGGGCTTCCTGCGCGATGGCGTAGCTGACGCGGGAAACGCCCGCGACGGCAGCCCTAGTTTCGGCGTCAATCCCGCTGCCGATTTCCTGGGTGAACTTGTAGGCGGTCTGGTAAAACTTGAACGCGCCTGCCAGATCCTTGCGCTGCTCGGCGTGGCCGGCCTCGATCAGCGTCTGGCGCAATTCCACCGTCCGGGCCTGGCGGCGCACGGCCTCCTGCACGGCGGTGGCGGGGGCGTTGGCCGGCTCATCCTGCGCGAAAGCGGGCGCGGCAATGGTCAGGAGAACGGTGAAAACCAGCGGGGTGTAGGCTGCTCTGATCATGAGATTTTGTGTCTTGAGTCGTTTAGGTAAAATGAAAAACTGGGGTGAAGTCACAGTTCCGGATTGTATTTGATGGTCGTTTTTTTGCCGGTTGATTTCGCTGACAATACCACTTCAAATTGATTCGTAGCAACTGGATTTATCGCCGTGACCGTGAACTCGTCCCCCGCAAAAACCACCTTGTCGCCGATGCGCCGCGCCGGCCAAACGCCTTTTTCCGGGTCGTAACGCAAGTCCACACTGTAACCGTCCACGCGCTGGCAGGGATGTTCCGCAGAAACGGAAACTTTCGCGCCCGTGTCCGTCAAGGTCACCTGCAGCTCCGGCTTGTCGGCCGCGCCCTTCACCGCCGTCAACCAGACCAGATCGTTTTTCCCGCCGATCTCGACGTAGAAGGATTTCTTCCGGCGCAATTTTGGATTCGGATCGGCGTCGCGCGTGACGCTGATGAGGTAGTTCGACCCCGACGGGCCGACCGATTCAAACCGGATGGCGGTGTAGAGCGGATTGACCTTGTTCACTTTGGCCGCGTCCGGGCCGACTTCGTTGCCTTCCTGCAACTTGATCAGGGACCCGTCCGCCCGGCGCTGCCACGGGACGGGGTTGAACAGATTGTGCGGCTTGCCAAAATTCAGTTCCGCCGGTTTGGCCAGCCGCTGCAAAACATTGGTGAACCGCCGCTCGTCCAGCGGCGGCAACGGCTTGACCGGAGCATGCAGTTTGCGGGCAATCTTGTCCGCCAGCTCCTCTTTCTGCTTGCCGATGTAAAACGGCAGCGCCACCACCGCCACCGCCAGGCTCAACAACACCACGCCCAGCAGGACTTTTTCGTAATGTTTTTTGATGAAATCCATGCGAATCAATTGGCCGCTTTTTTCAATTTCACCACTTCCAGCAGCAGGCTCACCCGCAGGGGCCGTTCGTTGATGACCGTCGGCAGTCCGCTGCGGGCAACTGTGGGCGCAGGCGGGACATAGGCGTTGGGCGCGGCCGCCGGCGGCGCGGGCATGCCGGGCATCATCAACATCGCCTCTGGCCCCGCCATGCGCGGCTGCGCGGCGGCGGGCGGAACATACGCGCCGGGCACTGCATCCGCGGCCGGGGCGGCGGACGGCTCGATGGCGACGGCCTTGACGATGAACCCGTAGGGCGAATAGGCGAACCCGCTCAAAACCTCGGCGAGCTCACCACTGAAGCAGCGGAACGTCAGCTCGAACGGCGTAAGCACCGCCAAATCGTTGGTGATTGAAGGCAGGTCGGTGTAATCCGCCATTTCCTTGTCGTCCGGGGAGACGCGCACCCGGCGGACGCTGTCCAGCGCGTTGATTTTGGCCGCAAACAGGATTTCGCAGATGGTCTTCACCTCGCCCAGTTGCGCCGCCAGCGGGTGCAGGCTGCCCGGCGCGAACGAAATCTTGGACTTGATGGCGCTGAATGAAAAATCGTAGTGCGGCGGCAGGGTGACGCTCGCGGCGGTGGCGGCGCGCTGCATCTGCTCGATGGTGTTGCGCAACTGCGCGGCAAACGCCTCGTCGGTCACGGTCTCGCTGTCCGGTATCGGGGCCACGGGCGCGAAGAATTTTCCAGCGCGCTTGATGAAGCCGTGGATCTGCTGCAACTGCTCCTTGGCGATCTTGATGTTGTCCACCTTGTTGTTGCCGGGCAGGATGGGCTGCTGGTTCAACTGGTTCAGCACGCCGTAGGTCTCGTCGAGCTTGGCGGTGAGCTCGTTGTTCCGCTGGTTCTGGGTGAACAGGTAAAAGCCCGCCCCGCCCAGCAGCGCGAGCGCGATGCCGCCGCCGATCAGGAAGTATAGATTTCGTTTGATCCAGGCCATGCTAGAATTTCAGCGGTTGCTTGAGTTTGACGGCCACGGCGAATGTGAACGTGCCGGGCGCTTCATCCGCGCTGATGTTGCCGAGGAACTGCGTCTCCGCCGGCACGAACAGCGGGTTGGCCTTCAGCTCGCTCAGCAGCGCGAAGGCGATGTCCGTGTTCGCCGATGCCGAAGTCGTGGTCAGGCTCACGGCGCGGCAATTCAAGGTGATGCTCGCGATCTCTCCCGCCGCCCCGGCGGCGGCCGCCAGCGCGGGCGCGGGCGCGCTTTCAAGACCCGGAGGAATGGGCATTCCCTCCATCGGCAGGGCGGCAGGCACGGCGGGCTGGCCGGCGGGAGATGAAACCACCATGCTTTCAATCCACACGCCGGTGTCTTTGCCGAGCTTGGCCTTGGATTTTGATTCGGCGGCGATGAAGGCGGCGCGCAGTCCTTTGCTGATGTCCGCCCAGAAAAACCGCGCTTCCAGCCAGCCGGCGGTCTGGTTGCCGTGCTCTTTGGCGCGAGTCAACTGCTGGTATTCTTTCTTGAACCTGTCAGCCTTGGCCTGGATGGGCTTGATTTCGTCCTCCAGCTTCTGGAGTTCCTCAGCCTTGACGGCGGTCAGTTTCTGGAACAGCCAGCCGCTCGCGCAGACCACCAGCACGAGGCTGAAAATGGTGGCGATGAAATAGGGCTTCTTTTGGTTGAAACTCTGCCAGCGCAGCGTGCTGTCCGGCATCAAATTGAGTTCCACCGGGCAATGCGCCAGGTTGCGCAGGCCAAGGCCGACGACTTCGCCCAGCGAATGCGCCACGCGCGCGAGGTCTTCGAGATTCAGCGCGGGGTCGAGCTGCACGTTGCGAAGCGGGTTGAAATATTCCACCGGCACGTTGAGCTTTTCCGCGAAAAACTGCGCTGCGTAGGGCATGATGGACGCGCCGCCGGACAAAAACAGGCCCACCGGCGCCGAACCGCCCTGCTGCCCGCGGTAAAACTGAATAGTCTGGTTGACCTGGATGTGCAGCCGCGTCATGAACTGCCGCGCGATCTTGGAAATAGCCGCCTGATGCGGGTTTTCCGGCTCGGCATACGCGCCGCCCAGACTGACAAAACCCTCGGCGATCTTGATTTTTTCGGCTTCGGCGAACGGCAGCTTGGATTCGTTGGCGAAATCCTGCGTGATGGAGTTTGCGCCGATGTTGATGCTGCGGGAGAAAACCTTGCCCTTCTCGAAGAACAGCAGGTTGCTCGTCTTCGCGCCGATGTCGAGCAGCATGGTGCAGTCTTCGAGGTCGCCGTAGTTGTAGCGAAAAGCGTTGCAGAGCGCCGCCGGGGAAACATCCGCCACCTGCAACCGCAACCCCGCATCCTCCGCCACCTTGAACAGCCCCTCCACCACGTCGGCCTTGATGGCCACCAGCAAAACCTCCAGCTCGCCGCTCGGCCGCGCGCCCATGATCTGATAATCCCAGACCACTTCCTCCAGCGGAAACGGCACGTTTTGCTGCGCCTCGTATTGGACGATCTGCTCGACCTTGTTCGCCTCCACCGGCGGCAGCGGGACGAATTTGGAAAAAACCTGGAAGCCCGCCGTGCAGACATTGACGTCCTTGGACTTGATGCCTTTTTCCGCGAGCAGCTTTTGCAGCGCCTTGAGCAGCGCGGCGGCGCGGGTGGATTCCTGGCCGCCTTCCGGACCGAGCGACTCGATGCCGTATTGCTTCAGCCGCAATCCGCCGGCCTCGTTGACCTCGAACTCGGCCAGCTTCACGCTGCCCGCGCCAAAATCAACCGCCAGAAATGACTTCAAATTCAACATTCGTTCTTCTCCACGCAATCCCGCCCGTTCGCGGGCAAAAACTCAGCGGCGTAGCCCGTGGTAGTTACCCCATTCACGCCCACCGGTCAAACCGAAACTCGCCCCAATCTGCCTCTCCCCGAAGGGAAAAGCCTCAAACCTTCGTCCGAAAATATTCTATCGTCGTCTTCAGCCCCTCCGCCAGCGGCACCTTCGGCGACCAGCCCAGAACCTTTTTCGCGCGCGCGATGATCGGCCGCCGCTGCTTCGGGTCGTCCTGCGGCAGCGGCTTGAAAACCACCTTGCTGCGCGAACCGGTCACCCGGATGATCTCCTCGGCGAACTGCAACATCGTCATCTCCGTCGGGTTGCCGATGTTCACCGGCAAATCGCAGTCGCCCATCATC
>JAPLTZ010000289.1:7690-17645 GCA_026397895.1 Verrucomicrobiota bacterium
AAACGGTAAATCCCCTCGATCAAATCCGAGACGTAGCAAAAACTCCGCGTCTGCTTGCCCTCGCCGAAGACGGTGACGGGCTTGTTCTTCAACGCCTGGCTGATGAACGCCGGCACCACGCGCCCGTCGTTCAACCGCATCCGCGGCCCGTAGGTGTTGAAGATTCTCACGATGCGCGTCTGCACCTTGTGCTCGCGGTGATACGCCATCGTCAGCGCCTCGGCGAAGCGCTTCGCCTCGTCGTAACAGCCGCGCGGGCCGATGGTGTTCACGTTGCCCCAGTATTCTTCCGGCTGCGGATGCACCAACGGATCGCCGTAAATTTCCGAAGTGGACGCGATGAGAAACCGCGCCTGCTTCTGCATCGCCAGCCCCAGCGCCTTGTGCGTGCCGATGGAACCGACCTTCAGCGTCTGGATCGGCAGCTCCAAGTAATCAATCGGGCTGGCCGGCGACGCGAAATGCCAGACGTAATCCACCTTCGCGTCGAGAAAGATGAACTCCGTCACGTCCTGCTCCACGAATTTGAAATTCTTGTTCCCGCCGAGATGCGCGATGTTGTCCACCGAGCCCGTCACAAAATTGTCCATGCCGATGACCTTGTGGCCGCGCGCGAGCAGCAGGTCGGTGAGGTGCGAACCGAGGAAGCCGGCGGCGCCGGTGACGACGGACGTGGGTTGTTTGGCGGCAACGTGGGATTTTTTCGGCATGGCGTGCGTAAATTTGTTTTCGGCGGCGCGCATTATTCCGGCACCGGCCAGATTTCGCAATGGAGGAATTTTATTTGGATTTTATTTCGCGCCCGTCCCCGAGAACACGGCGGGGATGGTGCGGAACAGGATGGTGATGTCCAGCCAGAGCGACCAGTGGTCAATGTATTCCAGGTCCAGCCGCACCCAGTCCTTGAAATCGGCGATTTCGTTGCGCCCGCGCACCTGCCAGAGACACGTCAACCCCGGCCGCACGCTCAGCCGCCGGCGATGCGCCACGTCATCGAACCGCGCGACCTCATGCACCGGCAGCGGGCGCGGCCCGACGAGACTCATCTCGCCGCGCAGGACGTTGAGGAGCTGCGGGAATTCATCGAGGCTGAACTTGCGAAGAAATCGGCCCATGCCCGTCACGCGCGGGTCGTTGCTGACCTTGAACACCGGGCCGGACATCTCGTTCAACGCCGCCAGTTCGTGCTGCAACTGCTCCGCGTTCGTCACCATCGTGCGGAATTTATACATCGTGAACGGCTGGCCATTCAGCCCCGCCCGCTGCTGCCGGAAGAAGACCGGCCCCGGCGAAGTCAGCCGGATGAGCAGCGCGAGGAACAGCAGCGGCAGCGAAAAAACCGCCAGCAGCAGAAACGCGCCGACGAAGTCCATCACCTGCTTCACCAGCCCCGCCCACGAAGCCTCCGGCGCCGTGCGGAACACCATCACCGGCCGGCCGTAAAAATCATCGAAGCTCGTGTGCGAAATCTGCGTCTTGAAGAAGTCCGCCACCAGCCACGCCTCCACGCCCTCGATTTCGCAGGCGCGGATCGCCGCCTCCACCTGCTCGAAGTTCGCGTGCCGCGCGCTGATGATCACGCCGTTCGCCGAATGTTCATGCAGCAGTTCCACCAGCCGCGGCACCGGCGTGGTGGTCAGGTCCAGTTCCGCCAGCACCAGCAGGCTGCCGTCCGGGCGCAACTGGATGGCGGCTTGCATCCGCGCCGTTTCTTCCGCCGGCCCCATCAAGATGAATCGCCGCCGCAGTTGCGCCTGGGTGAATTTGGTCTTGAAACCCAGCCGCAGGACTTCCTCCTTCAGCCACACCGTCACAAAACTCAACGCCCCGAACCCGAAGATGACCGAGCGCGGCAGATACATGCGGAAGAAAAACAGCAGCAACGTCAGCCCCAGCGCCACCAGAAAACAGCCGCGCAGCAGCGGCCAGAAAATGGTCCGCCGCGGCGCGACCATCGAGCGGTTGTAAAATCCCTGGCTCTCCAGCACCAGCGGCACCACCGGAATCAGCACCAGATAAAAGCTGACAAAAGTTTCAAACGGCGCCACCGGCTGCAGCCCGAACAGGTGAATCGCCAGCGGCGAGGAGCGGATTACATACGCCAGCCAAAAGCTGACCGCAAACAGGCACGCGTCCAGCAACTGCTGGATCTGCATCCTGATCTGTTGATGTCGCCGCAACATGACAATTTCCGCCTTCCGCCAAACTTACCGGATTGCGCCGCGCAACGCAAACTCCCGTCCGCCTACCGCCGCTCCTTTGCCGCCGCGCCGCCGGCCGGTTGAAACTCCGGCACCGTCGCCGCGATGAGCTGTTTCATCCGCTCAAACAACGCCGCCTCCTGCCCCGGCTCGCACACCGCGAACACGCTCACATACGCCCAGCGTTGCAACTCCCCGGTGCGCAGCAGATGCGCCATGCTCTGCAACATCCGCCGCCACCCGCTCGAATCGGCGCTCAATTCCCCGTCCGCCACGAACCAATAAACATAGATGCCCCGCGCGGCCACCGCCTGGCCGTTCACCGGGAGTTGGTTCGACGCCGTCAATTTGATCACCGGCAAATCGTAGGGCAGCGGCACCGCCACCGGAATCGTCGTCACCTCCGTCTGGTTGATCGTCCAGCCCTGCGCCGGCAGGCAAAGCTGCGGCTTGTGGATGCTCGAACGATCCGCCCCCATCAGCACTACGTTCATCTGCGCAAAAAAACCATCCGCCGCCCGATATGTCCGCTGCCCAAAACTCGTGTCCGCTGGCAACATATTCGTGACCACCGGCGAAGTCTCGACCGCCTGCGACGTGAACCCCGGCACCGTCTCCGGCAATAATACCGTCAAGTTCCCCGCCCCCGCCACCACCTGTGTCTTCACCCCCGGCAAACCCAGCCGCTGCGCCGACCGCAACCGCAGCAGCCCCCCCGCCGTCGTCCCGATCAACGCCAGCACCGTCAGCAACAAAATGATTTTCCGCCGGCTCATGTCGTCGCGTTCTCCTTTTTCTGCAACCACCGCCCCAGCAAAAAAACGCCGCCCACCGCCGCCACAAACGTGACCGTCCCCAGCTTCTGCTCGATCCACGCCCCCGCCTCCTGCCCGAAAAGTTCCGCCGTCAAAATCACCGTCGTCAGCCGCGCCACATTCCCCAGCAACGCCAGCGGCAACGCCGAGGCGATCATCGCCGCCCGCCGCCCCGGACTCCGCAACTGCACAAAACCATAAATTGTCGTCACCGCCACCAGCGAGACGATGCTGCGAATCCCGCTGCACGCCGGCGCCACGTCATACAGATACGTCCGGCCCGCGTCATAAATCTGCGACCCCTCCCGGATCACATCCACCCCCGCCACCCGCGCCACCCCTACCGTCAGCCACGTCGCCAAAATCCGCAGCGGCGAGGTCACCGGCTCCAGCACCCCGGCCAGCGGCACGCAGAAACCGAACACGAAAAACGGAAAAAAACTCGCCCCCAGCCACCGCCGACCCCACACCAGACCCGTCAGCCCGTAAAGCCCCGCGAAAAAACCCACCGCCGCAATCTGCGTCTGATGAATGGCCGTTGCCAAGACCAGCGACGCCAGCCCCAGCCCCACGAGGCCCAGCGCCGGCCACCAGCTTGATTTCTCCACCGCCAGCAATTCCTTCCGCTTCCACCAGAACAACCACAGCACCACAAACGGCACCAGCCGCCCATGCTCGTCATCCGCCGAACTCGAATACACATACTCCAGCCAGCCAAACAGCGACCTCGTCTTCGTGTGGCCCAGCGCCGAGTTGCCCAGAAAATGAAACAACGCCACCCACGCCGCCAGCATCGTGAAAAACAAGACCTTGTCCGGCAGCGCCCGCCAGCACGCCGCGAGTTCGCGCAGAAATTCCTGCGGCGCGCCCGGCTTCGAGTTTGATTGCGTGTTCGTCACGATTGATTCATTCGACCACAATTCCGCCATCCGGCTCAATCCTTTTTCGCCCGCCGCCACACCGTGAACGCCCGCAACTCCTGCACCCGCTCAAACTTTTCCCGCGCCAGAAACTCCGCCCGCGTCCCGCCCGCATCATAAATATCCCGCCGCGAAGCCAGCACCACGTCAGGCCACCCGACGAGCTGCGCCCGCGCCGGATTCATCAGCCACACAGCCTTGCCCGCCGCGCTCGCGTTCGTCGTCACCGGCAAGTGATAAAACCGTGCGCCGCTCACATCCGCGTTCCACCAGACCGTTTCTCCGCGTGCCACCGCCGCCTGCGCCACCGCCGCCGCGCCGCGATAATCATCCTTCCCCTGCCGCGCCGAAAAACGCAGGTTCAACGCCGAAAACAACAGCAGCCCCGCCAGCAAAACCGGAAACGCCTTCCCCCAAAAACCCGGCCGCGCCACGACGCCGGCGAGCGCCAGCCCCAGCAACGCCACGTAAAACGGAAACACCGGCGCGAAATGGCGGGCCCAAAAAGCCTTCTGGATGCAAAGTCCGACCACGATGAACCCCAACGAAGTGAAGCCCAAAACCGCGCCAAGCCCCAAACCCGTTTCCGCCGCCGCCCGCCGCCGCAGGCCCCACACCAAAATCACCGCCAGCAGCAGCAGACACCCCGCCGGCCACAAAAATTCCCCGGCGTGCCGCCCCAGTTCGGCGGCAAGCTGCGGCGACCGGGCCAACTCCCGGATTTTTTCCGGCGCCAGCCCCAGCCCCGTCATCCCCGTCAGTTCATAAACCACATAGCCGAAAAATTTCAGATCCACCTGCCAGAGCTGCGCCCCTTTCGCGCCGCGCGCCAGCGTGGAAAAATAATAGACCGCCAGCGGCCCGGTCGCCGCCACGCCGCCCAGCAGAATCCCGAGAGCGCGCCGGCTGATTGCCCACCGGCGCCACCACGCCAGCCCCGCCGCCGTCAGCGCCACCGCCGCCAGCGGCAACGGCGCCAGCATCGTCGCGAAACACAGAAACACCGTCGCGCCGGAAAACAGCCACGCCCACGCCGTGCCGCCGCCCTTCGTCGTGATGAATTCCGCGAAGCCCGCCAACAGCCACGCGCCGCCCGCGATTTGCAGCGCGAACGGCCGCGCCTCGTTCGTGTAAAACCAGAAATACGGCTGGATCGCCAGCAGCAGCGGCAGCCACGGCAGTTGCAGCCGCTTGCCCGCGTGCCGCATCCCTGCCAGCGCGACCAAGCCCCACAGGATGTTGACGACGCGCAACTGCCACTCCTGCGTTCCGAACAACCGCCCCGTCACCCACGCGAAAAACATCGAGAGCGGCATCTGACAATCCGCGTTGCCGTCGTGGTTGAGATGCTGCGACCATGAATGAAAATCCGGCTGCAAAGCGTAAATGGCCGTGTCGCATTCATCAATCCACAGGCTTTCGTTCGTGATCATCAGCGGCAGCAGCAAAGCGGCCAGCCACAACCAAAGCGCGGGAGTGAAGTTGATTTTCATCGCCTCATTTTCCTGGCGCGAACAGCTCCCCGCGCACGCCGTCCCACAGCAGGTAGAACAGAAACAGCGAATTGTATTTCACGAACCGCCCCAGCAGCCGCTGCGGCTCGCTCGCCAAGCGGAACAGCCACGTCAATCCGCACCGCTGCATCCACAGCGGCGCGTCCGGCTTCATCCCCGCGTTCACGTCGAACGCGAACCCCACCGTCAGCACCACGCCACGCCGCAACAGATGCTTGTGCCGCCGCGTCCACGCCTGCTGCTTCGGCGTGCCAAAACCCACCCAGATGAAATCCGGCGACAGGCGGTTGATCTCCGCAACCACTTCCGTTTCCGCCGCGCCCTCCAACAATCCCTCCGCGCTGCAACGCCCGTGAAAACCGCCGACGAATTTCAACCCCGGATTGCGTCGTGTGAAAATTTCCCGCAACCGCGCGCCGCATTCCGCCGAACCGCCGAGCAGATAATGCGAGCTGCCCGCTGGCGCGGTCTCCAGAAATTTCCGCATGAACGTCGGCCCGTAAACCCGGTCGCGCAGTTTCGCCCCGTTCAGATTCAGACACCACACCAGCGGCATGCCGTCCGGCAACAGCCAGTCGTAGCCGCTCATCAGGTCGCGCGCCGCCGCGTCGCGCCGGTGCATGGCCACGATGTGCGTGTTCACGAACTCGATGGCCACCGGCTTGTCCGCCCGCGCGCAGCCCGCGCAAAACGCACGCCGCGAACCCCGCGTAGTCCGTCACCGCGAGCGGCACGCCCAGCAGATGGCGCACGGCGGGCGCGGCGGGCTGGTTTGGCGCGATGGGAGTCACAGTTGAGGCCGCATGATAAAAAGCCGCCGCGCGGATGCACGATTTTTCGCCGGCTCATTTCGCGGATTGACCTCGCCGAAATTCTGCCGAAAATCACCGCCCATGAAAGCCGCCGTCCTCTATGGCAAAGAAACCGTCCGCGTCGAAACCGTCGCCGTGCCTGCGCTCAAGTCCGGCGAGGTGCGCGTCCACATCGAGGCCGCGCGCACCTGCGGCACGGATTTGAAGGTCTTCAAGCGCGGCTACCACGCCAAGATGATTGTCCCGCCCGCCGTCTTCGGCCACGAGTTCGCCGGCGTGATTTCGGAGTTGGGTGTTGGAAGCCCGGAGTTGGGTTGGGGCGTCGGCGACCGCGTGGTCGTCGCCAACTCCGCGCCGTGCGGCGAATGTTTTTCCTGCCGCCATCAGCAGGAAAATCTCTGCGACGACCTCCTTTTTCTTAACGGCGCCTACGCCGAAGCCATCGTCATCCCCGCCCGGCTCGTGCAGAAAAACATGCTGCGCCTCCGGCCCCAGACCGCCTTCCGCGATGCCGCCCTCGCCGAACCGCTCGCCTGCGTCGTGCAAGGCATCGAGGACACCAAACTCCGCGCCGGCCAACGCGGCCTCGTCATCGGCGCCGGGCCGATCGGGCTGATGTTCGTCGCGCTCGCCAAAAATCTCGGCTGCGAAGTCACCGTCGCCGGTCGCGGCGAGAAAAGATTGGC
This sequence comes from Verrucomicrobiota bacterium, assembly GCA_026397895.1. Lineage (GTDB taxonomy): Bacteria > Verrucomicrobiota > Verrucomicrobiia > Limisphaerales > JAFMIX01 > JAFMIX01. The sequence goes on from JAPLTZ010000289.1 coordinate 14,639, forward strand.
CGCCGCGCGGCGGCTCGGTGCCAGCCACGTCGTGGACGTGACCGGCAAGACCGATTTGGTTCACGCCGTCCAAGCCGCGATCAAAGCGCCATTCGACGCCATCATCGAAGCCGTCGGCAAGCCGGAAGTCTGGGAGGCCGCCGTGAAGCTCGTCCGCAAGGGCGGCGCGGTGAATTTCTTCGGCGGCTGTCCCGCCGGCACGAGCATCACGCTCGACACCACGCTCATCCACTATTCCAACCTCACGCTGCTCGCGAGCTTCCACCACACGCCGCGCACCATCCGCCGCGCACTGGAATTCATCGAGGCCGGCGTCATCCGCGCCGCGGATTTCGTGGACGGGGAATGTCTGCTCGCTGATCTGCCGGAACTGTTCAAGAACATGGCTGCCGGCAACCGCGCCGTGAAGACGCTCATCCGCGTCAGGGAATGAAGAAGGAAGAATGCAGAATGAAGAAAAACGGACGGCAATTCATTTCTTCATTCTTCATTCAGCCTTCTGCTTTTCTTTCATGTGCCGGTGCACGAAGAAATAATACAGCCCGCCCAGCACCACCATCGCGCCCGCCAGCCACAGCGTGAGGCGGTGATACTCGCCCTTCATCAACTGCGCGTCCTGCCCCATCTTCACGCCGAGCCAGCACAGCACCGCGCACCAGATCGCCGAGCCGATGAGCGTGAAGACGGAAAATTTCAGGTAATCCATCCGCACAATGCCCGCCGGGATGCCGATGAGATGCCGCACCACCGGCAGCAGCCGGGAGACGAAAATTCCCATCGCGCCGTAATGCGCCGCCCAGCGTTCCGCGCCCTCCACCTTTTCCGCCGAAACGAAAATGTATTTTCCGTAACGCAGCACCAGCGGCCGCCCCGCCCAGCGCGCCGCCCAATACATCGCCGTCGCGCCGAGCCACGAGCCAATGGTGCCCGCCAGCACGATGCCCCACAGGCTCAACGGCAGTTGCCCCGTGTGCGCGAGGTGCGCGGCGGGCGGGATGACGACTTCGCTGGGCAGCGGAAAGATGGAACTCTCCACCGCCATCAGCAGGGCGATGAGCGGGTAGCCGCCGGTTTGCAGCGCGGACGAATACCAGTCGGTGAGCTGCTGGATGAGTTGATGCATGGCGCGTGGTTATAGCGGAAAACCCCACTGGCGCAAGCGGCAACCGAATGTTCAGCGTTATTTTACCGGTCGCGAATCAAAAACAGCCCGTCGCGTTCGCCAAGCGTGACCGGGCCGATTACCGCCGCGCCAGTGTTGACGTCCGTTCCCGCGAGCCGCCGGAATTTTTTGCCGGGGTAAAGTTTTTCCAGGTCGAATTGATACGGAATACGCGCCGGGTTCACCAGCACCAGCCCGTTTTCAAAAAGCCGCGTCATGACGTCGGCGCTGCGGTGCGCGGTGAAGCCGGCAAAGAGCATCGCGCCCGACCCCTCGACCTCGACCGCGATGGGCGCGCCATCATAGACCGGGAAAAAACAGGTCGCTTCAAACCACCTCCCATCCGCCCACGTTTCCGGAATGAACTCCCCGATATGCATGCTGAATTCCGGCGACGCTTCTTTCGTCGGCTTGAGCTTGATGCGGCGGGCGACGTTTGTGTGAAGTCCCGCCAGCGGTTCTTCCGCCCGCACCCAAAAGCGCAGCACCCAACCGTCTTTTGCTTTGCCGATGCCCGGCAGCACGAAGCGGAATGTCTGCTGCCCCTTGGCGGCGGCTCGCGTCCGCAGGCACGGGCGACCACCGTCAACCACCGCCGTCACCGTCGCATCAATGCCGCGAACTTTCGTGATGAAGTCCTGATCGAGGCGCGTTCCTTTCCCCTGCCAAACGTCCGGCGCAGCCAGCGCCAACATGCGCGGCGGCTCCAGCGGCTGACCGAGCCAGTTGGGAATTTTTTCTTTTCCTTTGAGCAGTTCGTCCGGCACGACCAATCCGGCGTAGTCCGCCGTTTGCGCCGGCCAGTTCACGGTGACGATGCCGTTGAGCATCATCGCGCCCGCATGCACGAACCGCCGCCGTGTGGGAGTGAGAACGTCGCGGTTGCCCGTCGTGCGGTCGGCGTATTTCAGATGGATGTAGGACAGACACGGCTGGGCCGCGCGCTCGATCCACCAGCGGTGTTCGTTGATGCCCGCCGACCAGGACGCGAACTCCAGGTCGAAAGGATTCGGCCAGCCTTCGCTCTCGATGCCGTTCAAGATTCCGCCGATGCCGCGCCGCCCCATGTCCATCATGATCGCCTTGTCCGGGCCAACCTGCGCTCGCAACGCAGCCAGAAATTCATACACACCGCGCCCGTATTGATTCGTGCCGCCGGCGTCCGCAAAATCCACCGCGCCGTCGCCGTCGTAATCCAGCCCGCGCCCGATTCGCTTCACCTGATCCTCGCGCAGCACCGGCCGGAATCCCAGCATGTCGAATTCAATGCCGTCGAGCTGGCCGGCGATGGTGCGGTCGGTCAACCGCCGCCCGAGGTCCTCGCTCATCACCTCGATCAACCGCTTTCCGTTTTTGTCGCGCGGACAGGTGGCGCTGTAGTTATACCACCAGCAACCGAAGTCGCCGAGCTTGCCGGGGTCGGAAACATCAATCGCCGCGATGTAGGCGGCCTGCGCCTTCCAAGCACGCGGCTTGGTGCCGACGATGCCGCGCCGCACCGTCAACACGCCCCGCTTTTTGTCCACGGCAATGACGTGCGCGTGCTCAAAGTTGTTCCAATCCGGTTTACCGTCGGCAGTGAGCGAGCAAAGAGTGAGGTCATCGCCGTAGCCGGTCGCTTCGGGATGCTTCTTGCCGCCGCCTTTCGCCGCGCGAAACAGGCTCACGTCGGCAACGGCAATTTCCATGTCGGTGGCGGAGCAATCGCGCACGATGCGCGTGCCGGCGTAATGCAGCCAGTGGCACGCGGAATAGGTGGGCGGCAGCGAGCGCGGGTCGGCGGAGAGGCCGTTGTAATGGACGAGCACCAGATCGTCGGGATGGCGCGAGCTGTATTCGGTGAAG
>JAPLTZ010000207.1 GCA_026397895.1 Verrucomicrobiota bacterium
ATGTAAATCGTGTGCCGACCAACCCGGACGATGATACCATGTTCACGGCGCGCTCCTCACTGGAGGAGTGGATAGAAAACCGCGAATCGGGATTTGCCGCATTGACGCAAGTCAAACTAAGCCGCTGAAACTCCGTCCGGTCGGGTCAGTTCTTCATCCCCTGATTCGGCGCGGGAATCCGGCCGCCGCGGTCAATGAATTCTTTCGAGCTGAGTTTGCTGACAGGGATGATCGGCGCTTCGCCGAGCAGGCCGCCGAAATGCGCGGTGTCGCCGACTTTCTTACCGGGCACGGGAATGAGGCGCACCGCCGTGGTCTTGTTGTTGATGACGCCGATGGCCGCTTCGTCGGCGATGATGGCGGAAATGGTCTCGGCGGAGGTGTCGCCGGGAATCGCGATCATGTCCAGCCCGACCGAGCAGACGGCGGTCATGGCTTCCAGTTTCTCGATGGACAACACGCCTTCGCGCGCGGCGCGGATCATGCCCTGATCTTCGCTGACGGGGATGAACGCCCCGGAAAGTCCGCCCACGTAGGACGAGGCGAACGCGCCGCCTTTCTTCATCGCGTCGTTCAACAGCGCCAGCGCCGCCGTGCTGCCGGGCGCACCGACGCGTTCGATGCCCATCGCTTCGAGAATCTCCGCCACGGAATCGCCCACCGCCGGCGTCGGCGCGAGGGAGACGTCGAGGATGCCGAACTCCACCCGGCGAGTTCGCCCATGCGCGTGATCTTGAGGCCGACTTTCTTGATGATTTCCGCGATCTCGCCCAAATCCTTGCCCTTGGCCTCCACGACCGCCGCGCGCACCACGCCGGGGCCGCTGACGCCGATGTTGACCACGCATTCCGGTTCGCCCGCGCCGTGGAACGCGCCGGCCATGAACGGATTGTCGTCCACCGCATTGGCGAAGACCACCAGCTTGGCGCAGCCGAGGCCGTCGCGGTCGGCGGTGAGGCGCGCGGCCTCCTTCACCACCTGGCCCATGATTTTCACGGCATCCATGTTGATGCCGGCGCGCGTGGAGGCCACATTCACCGAGGCGCAGACCCGTTCCGTGCGCGCCAACGCTTCCGGGATGGCGTCGATCAACGCGCGGTCCTGGTTCGTGAAACCCTTTTGCACCAGCGCGCTGAAACCGCCGATGAAATTCACGCCCACGCGCTGCGCCGCCTCGTCGAGGCAGCCCGCGATGTGGAGGAAATCCGCCTTGCTGCCGCCCGGCACCACCTGCGAAATCGGCGTGATGGAAATCCGCGTGTTGATGATGGGGATGCCGTAATCCATCTCGATGCCCTTGGCCGTGGCGCGGAGCTTGCCGGCGAGGCGGTCAATCTTGGCGATGATGTTCTTGCCGGCGACCTTCGCGTCGGGATGGGCGCAGTCGTGCAGCGAGAGGCCCATCGTGACCGTGCGGACATCGAGGCACTCGCGCTCGATCATGCCGATTGTTTCCAGAATCTCGTCCGATGAAATGCTCATAAAATTGGTGCTCGAATCTCCCGCCGGGACTGCATCCGCTGCTTCAACCGAAATCGGAACCGCGGATTTCGCGGATTACACGGATAAAAAGCCGGGCGGTTTCATTTCCACTTTTGTTTATCCGCGCCATCCGCGTAATCTGCGGTTTCAACTTCGGCGGCCGGGTTCAAATCCGGTGCATGAACTTGAAAATATCCTCGTGCTGCGCGTGCATCTTCAGGCCCAGCTCCTTGCCCTTTTCCTCCAGCAAGCGCTTGAGCTCGGCGAAATCCACCGTCGTCTTTTTGATGTCCGTGAGCATGGTCATGGCGAAGATGTCGCCGCCCATGACCTTTTGGTTGATGTCGAGGATGTTGACGCTGTGCTTGGCCAGCAGCGTGGCCACATCCGCCACGATGCCGATGCGGTCCGGCCCGATGACCGTGACGACTACCCTTGATTCGCTCATAAAAAATGTTGGTTGCGCGCCGCGCGCCCGAACTTTGCGGCGGCGAAGCGGGTGACACGATGATTTCGCGCTGGGGCAGCGTCAATGTCAAACTGGGGCGGAGCGGGGCGGCGGGTTTGCCGCCTATTGTTACGAGGTATTTCCTTTTTTCCTTTGCTCTTCGAGAAACCTCGGATCAATCCAAGCTCTAATAACTTGTTCCGGCTTTAGAACGACCGGAGTAGGTTCGGTGCAACCGCTCGCAAACTCTTCCCACGAATAAGCGATGACGGTGAGTTCGTCGGTTTCGTGATCCCAAAAGCAGATGCTTCCGTGCTGAGTCTGCGTGAACAGATTTCCGCCGTCGTCTTCTGCGAACGGTGTGCCAAACTTCGTAATTGAAAAACCTTCAGGAAGGCCAGCACCGCACTCGCGGAAAATACCGTAGCTATCGCTGGTGAGCTTCGACTCAAACTCTTTCCCAAAAATCGTGCTGAGGTCTTTCATGGTTTTGCCTACCAATTCCTTGAACCGAAAGTTTGCAGTCTACTCCCGTTCACGGCTGCAACTCTGCGTCCGGCCAAAATGGTTGTCGAGGCCGTTTTTGGAGTGCGGCGACACGTCGCCGCTTTGTAACTGGGAGACATGTCTCCCAGTTACAAAGCGTCCCCAATCTGCGCCCCCCTCTGCGCCCATCTGCGGACCGCCCCCGCATTAGCATTGGAGTGTTGGCCGGTTTTTGGTTTAATCCGCCGCACCAGCTATGCCTATTCCGCCGCCAACCAGTTCCGGCCCGCGCCCGCCGCGCCTCGCGCTGCTCGTGTGCCGCGTGTTTGAACGCGAGATCGCGCTGCACACGCAGGGCGCGGAACACCTCGCCGAAATCCGCTGGTTCGAGGTCGGCCTCCACGACCGCCCCGACCAGCTCCGCGCCACCTTGCAGGCCGCGCTCACGGACATCGAGGCGCGCGACGACATCGAGGCCGTGGTGCTGGCCTACGGCTTGTGCGGTCTCGGCACGGCGGGGCTGCGGGTCACGCGGCATCGGCTCGTGATTCCGCGCGCGCACGATTGCATCACCGTTTTCATGGGCAGCAAGGAAGCCTACGCCGCGCAGCAGCAGCGTTGTCCGTCGTGCTATTACTACACGCCCGGTTGGAATCGTGAACGCCGCGTGCCCGGCCCGGATCGCTTGGAAAAAATCCGCGCCGAACTGTTGCAAAAGTTCGACGCCGACGACGTGGACTATCTCCTCGAAACCGAGCGCGCCCAATGGGCCACGCACGACACCGTCACCTACATTGACCTCGGCACGGACGACGCGGAGACGGAAGCCGCCTACGCCCGCCGCTGCGCCGAGTGGCTCGGCTGGAAATTCGAGCATCAGCATGGCGACCCCGCGTTGCTGCGCGACCTGCTGTGGGGCAACTGGGACGCCGCGCGTTTCCAGATCATCGCGCCGGGCGCGCAACTCGGCCATTCGCCGGACGACGCCATCATGCGCGCCGACCCGGTGCGGCCCAAGGAATCCAAGCCGTGAGTCGCGCCGCCAAAATCATCATCGAGACGGAAAGCGGCGTGCGTCAGGAAATCGCCGCGCCGTCCGGCGGGCGTTCGCTGGCGGACGCGCTCGCGGCGCACGGGTTGCCGCTGAACACACGCTGCGGCCAGCGCGGCCTCTGTCGCGGTTGCGAAGTCATCTTGCTCGAAGGCGCGCTCACCGTGGACGGCGTGGCCGTCGCCGCGCCCGCGACAGTGCGGGCGTGCCGGGCGCAGGTCGGCGAGCAGGTGGTCGTCAACGTGCCGGCGCGGTCGCGCATCGAGCACAAGCCGCAGGTCGGCGAAACTTTTGAAATCGCGATTCCCTACGCGCATCAGCCGCTCTTCGCGCCGCAGCCCGGCGGGCGCGACACCGCGTTCGCGGTGGACGTGGGCACGACCACGGTGGTCGTGCTGCTGGTGGATTTGGTCAGCGGCGAAGTGCTGTCGCGCGCCGGAGCGTTCA
>JAPLTZ010000185.1 GCA_026397895.1 Verrucomicrobiota bacterium
CCCGGCGGCATTTTTCCGACGCGCTCATCCGCGAGATTGAGACGCCGCCGCAACGCCGCCGAGATGGAGCGCGTGGAGCATGCGTTGCAGGAGATTTTTGATTACGCCGTCAAACTCGGCGGCACGATCACCGGCGAACACGGCATCGGGCTGGCGAAGAAAAAATTCCTGCCCGCCGCCATCGGCGACGCGAGCCTCGGTTTGATGAAACAGTTCAAACGCACGCTCGACCCGGACAATCTGTTGAACCCCAGCAAAATCTTCGACCTGTGAGCGCCTCGCACCTCGCCCGCCTCGATTATTCCGTGCTGCAACAGTGCATGCACTGCGGGATGTGCCTGCCCACCTGCCCCACCTACGACGCCACCAAGCTGGAGCGCCACAGCCCGCGCGGGCGCATCTCGCTCATGCGCGCCATGGCCGACGGCGAGTTGAAACTCACGAAGACCTTCGGCGAGGAAATGTATTACTGCCTCGGCTGCCTCGCGTGCATGACCGCCTGCCCGGCGGGCGTGAACTACGCCGAAATGTTCGAGGCCGCCCGCGCCGACATCGAGACCGCCGGCGTGCTGGCCAAGCCCAAACGCAATTTCATCCGCTGGTTCGCCGTGAAATTCATCTTCACCCGCCCGCGCCTGCTGCGGCTGCTGGGGCGCGGCATTTTCGTGTATCAAGTCCTCGGCCTGCAAACACTCGTGCGCAAGCTGCGGCTCACCGCCGTGTTGCCGAAAAGTTTGCGCGAACTGGAGCCGCTCACGCCCACGGTGCGGCGGCATTTTTCCGACGCGCTCATCCGCGAGGTGGAAGCGCCGGCCCAGCCACGTCACCGCGTCGCCCTGCTCACCGGCTGCGTGCAGGATTTGATTTATTCCGAAATCAACCGCGACACGGCGGACGTGCTGCTGGCGCACGATTGCACGGTGTTCACCCCGCGCCTGCAGTCCTGCTGCGGCTCGCTCCACGCGCACAACGGCGAACTGGAACTCGCGCGGGAGATGGCCCGCCGCAACATCCTCGCCGTGGAGAAATCCGCCGGCTCGCTGGCGCAGGTGGACGCCATCATCAGCAACGCTGGCGGCTGCGGCTCGCACCTGAAAAATTACGCGCACCTGCTGCACGACGACCCCGCGTTCGCCGCCCGCGCGAAGCTGTGGGCGCAGAAGTTGAAGGACATCCACGAATGGCTGGCGGAAATCGGGTTGAAGCGCCCGACCGGCCCCGTCGCGCCGGAGCGCGTGACGTATCACGAATCCTGCCATCTTTGCCACGGCCAGAAAATCACCCGCCCGCCGCGCGAGCTGTTGCGGGCGATTCCGGGGCTGGAACTGGTGGAGTTGCCGGAATCAAACTGGTGCTGCGGCAGCGCGGGCATCTACAACATCACCCAGCCGGCGATGGCGCGGCAGCTTCTGGATCGCAAGCTGGCGAACATCGGCACCACCGGCGCGACGGTCGTGGCCTCAGCCAATCCCGGCTGCTCGGTGCAGCTCGAAGCCGGCTTGCGGCAGCAGGCCGGGAAACCCCTGCGCGTCGTCCATCCCATCTCGCTTCTCGCCGAGGCGTTCCGCAGAACCGAGTCGAAACCCTGAACCGCCCCCGCTACTTCCAAGGAACGGCTGCGCGCAGTTGAAACAGTTTGTTCGCGCAGTTGGTGACGGTGGCGAAATCGCCGACGAAGAGATACGCCACGGAATCATTTGCGCCCAGCCGGAACGGCTCGTGCCGCAGCCCGAACAGGGCGATGCAATTCTGGTCGAACACACCCATGCCGTCGCGCGGATAGGGCGCGCGGTTTTTCCAATAAAACCCGACGATCTCCTCCACTGACCCGCCCTGCGCCTCGTCCTTGAACATCAGGCCGAACGCGTGCCGGCGCGAGTTGTCGGTGAAAATCTGGCACTGGTAGCTGCAATCCGTCACGCGCAACATCTGCCCGCCGGCGAACGCGCCCCAGTGCGGCTGCCGCTCCAGTTTGTCGGCCACCAGATTGTAGCGGAAATAGTTGCTGAACACGCAGACGATGTGGGCGCTGACGATTTCATGCTGATACCACGGCTGCTGAATCAGGTCGGCACCCGCCGCGATGGTGTGCCGCCACTGGATGCAGCCGGGGATGCCGTGAAAATCGGGCGTCACGGTTTTCCGCACGCGCAGGCTGCGATACAACACCGGGCGGAACACGCCGCCGCCCATCTGCTTGGCCGTGTCCGCCTTGAATTCGACGGGGATGGCTTCGCTGCCAAACGCCCCGCCCGCATTGACGCCGGCTTGCAGGCAGATCGCGCCCATGCGCTGGTTTGGGTCACGGGGGTCGGCAAAGTTTTCCTGCTCGCCCATGCCGCACTCGGAGAAAACGTGCTCCACCACATTGTTCGACCAGCGGCCGGAAACCTGCGCCTGCCGGCCGAGATCGTGGATGTTGAGATAGTTCAACCGGTCATATTCCAGCGTCCAAAGCGTGCCGCCAAAATGCCGGTTGAAGTTCATTTTCAACCCGCCGGCGACCAGCGGGACCATCACGTTCGTCCCGCCGCCGCACCGCGGGTAGACATA
>JAPLTZ010000012.1:0-4658 GCA_026397895.1 Verrucomicrobiota bacterium
CGGCAAATCCTTCGATGTGGAACGCATGTTGAACGCCAAAAAAACAAAACGTCTCGGCCTGCTCGGCATGAGGGAACGGTTGGAGATGGTTGGCGGCAGCTTTGTCATCGCCTCCGCTCCGGGCAAAGGCACCACCATCACCGCCCAAATCCCCCTCGGCAAGCCCCGCACCGCGCGGGAAAAATCGTTGCCGGCAGCCGCCGAAACCAAGCTCGCACGTTTATGAAACGCACCACTGTTCTGCTGGCGGAAGACCACATGATCGTGCGCGAGGGATTCCGCAAGATGCTTGAATTCGAAGCCGACATTGCGGTGATCGGCGAGGCGCAGGATGGTCGGCAGGCGGTCGCGCTGGCCAAGAAACTTCGTCCCGACGTGGTGTTGATGGACATCGCGATGCCTCTGCTCAATGGTTTGGAAGCCACCCGGCAGGTGCTCAAAGCCGTTCCTAAAACCAAGGTGCTCATCCTCTCCGCGCACAGCGATGACGCGTATGTCCAGAACGCTACCGAATCCGGCGCGGTGGGATTTCTCCTCAAGCAAACCTCCGCCCATGACGTGTGCCGGGCAATCCGGGAAGTTCAAAAAGGAAAAACATTTTTTAGTCCGTCGGTTTCCCGGCGGCAGGGCCGGCTCCATCCGCAATCGCTTGACCGCGCGGGACTGCCCAGGGAGAAATCGGCTCATCTGACCTCGCGCGAGATGGAAGTGCTGCAACTCATCGCCGAAGGCAAAGCCAACAAGGAAACCGCCGCCGAACTCGGCATCGGCCTCAAGACCGTGGAGAAACACCGCGAGCACCTCATGGAGAAGCTGGACATCCACGACACCGCCGGGCTGACGCGCTACGCCATCAGCGCCGGCATCATCGAGAGCAGCGTGCAGTTGACCATTGTTTAGGGAGACGTGCGCCTTGAAAATCCGGCCGATCATGCTTCGCTGTCTGGTGCTGGTGGTCTTGACGTTGGAGCTCGCGTCCTGTGCCTACCGGCATGAACCAACCATTGGCCTTACTCGACCACCGGCAGCGGAGACGGTGGTTCTCCCCCAATCCGTGCCCGACCCCATTGAGCCGTTCAACCGCGTGATGTGGGGCTTCAACAAGGCGGTCATGACCGGCGTCATCAAGCCCACGAGCCGGGTCTATCGGTTTGTCGTTGTGAAGCCGGTCCGCACCAGCATCGGAAATTTCGGCAAGAACCTCACTTATCCCGGACGCCTGATCAACAATCTCCTCCAGGGAAAATGGACCGGCGCGCGCGATGAATCCTACCGGTTCGTCTGCAACACCACCGTCGGCGTGGCCGGGTTCTTCGACGTGGGAACGAAGTGGAAGATTCCAAAATCGGACGCGGACTTCGGCCAGACGTTCGGGCAATGGGGTTGGCAGCCGGGCTGTTTCATCATGCTGCCGATTCTGGGCCCGAGCAACGAGCGGGACACGCTCGGTTTTGCCGCCGACACCGCCGCCAATCCGCTGATCTATATCGCCCCCTACGAATTCGTCGCGAACGATCCGCTGACCTATCTCGGTCCCTACACCTATTTCAACTACGCCGTCATGTATAACGACCTCTCCGATACCGTAGGCGAATACGTGCGCTTCAGTCAGGCGGAAGCCGACCCGTATTCCGAAATCCAATACGCCTGGACCTTCGCCCGCGCGAACCGCGTCGCGGATTTCCAGGTGAAGGGAAAACAGGACGAAGCCTCGCTGGAAACGCTCGAATCCGTTTTCTTCACCTACAAAGACCCGGAATTCCCGAGCCACGGCAAGACCCTATCGGCACTGATTCCAACGACTGGCCGGAAGTTGAAATTCACTTTCTGGTTGCAACCATCCAACGCTCCCGTGGTTTACATCGTTCCCGGTCTGGGCGGGCATCGGCTGTCGCAACCTTCGCTGGCGCTGGCGGAACTGGTTTTCAAGAACGGCTTCTCCGCCGTCGTCATCAGCAGCCCGTTCAATCCCGAATTCATGGAACACGCCGCCACCGCCGCGCTGCCGGCGTATCTGCCGGTGGACGCTCGCGATGTGCATGTGGCCTTGACGGAAATTGACCGCCGCCTGCGCGCGCTGCATCCGGGCCGGCTGGGCGGGAAGGCGCTGATGGGCTACTCCATGGGCGCGCTCGAAGCGTTGTTCATCGCGGCCAGCACGCCGACGAATCCGCCTGCCGCGCCGAAGTCAGACGAGGGCGGGCTGGTGCAATTCGACCGCTACGTTGCCATCAACACCCCCACGCGCATGGCGCACGGAATCTCCAAGCTGGACGAATTCTACCGCGCGCCGCTGAACTGGCCCGTCACCAACCGCACCGACAACATCGAAAACACCTTCCTGAAAGTCGCCGCCCTGAGCCAGAGCACGCTCACACCGCAAACCTCGCTGCCCTTCAGCGCCATCGAGTCCAAGTTTCTCATCGGCCTGGCGTTCCGGCTCACGCTGCGGGACACCATTTACAGCAGCCAAAAGCGCAGCAATCAGGGCGTGCTACAACACCCGCTCCGGGATTTCCGCCGCGATCCCGTGTATCAGGAAATCCTGCAGTATTCCTACCAGGATTATTTTGAGAAGTTTGCCGTGCCGTATTATGAAGCCCACGGCGTGACCGCCCCGGCGGCGGCGGCGATGGAAATCGCAGGTGATTTGCGGACGTATGAAGCCGCCCTGCGCGCCAACCCCGACATCCGCGTCATCGTCAACGAAAATGATTTTCTCCTCACTGACGAAGACTTGATCTGGCTGCACGCCACGTTCACCCCGGAACAACTGACTGTCTTCGCAAAAGGCGGTCACTTGGGAAATCTTTTCAATCCGGCGGTGCAGAAAACCATTTTGGGAGCGCTGGCGGGTTTGAAACCGTCGCTGCCGTAGAGCGTAGGGTTATACCCCATAGCGACGACCTTCCCGCGCGCGTAATGTTGCCCCAGCAATCAACTGTAACCGAATATGAAAACAATCCTTTTGTCCGCCGGCATTTTCACCCTCCTCACCACCACCGGGTGTCTGGTCTCCGAAGGCGGATGGCACGGGCATGGGCGCGGGCACGGGAGATTTGAAAGCCGTTCGGAAGTCATCGTGGGCGCGCCGGCGGTCGTGGTGCGCGTCCCCGTGGTCGAGGTGCGCCCCCCGGCAATCATCGTGCATTGACCCGCGTTCCAATAGCAGCCAGCAGAGTGAAACCATCCTGCCACAAGATTCCTTTGGTCGCAAAGGTGGCCGTCACCGCGTTCCTCGCCGTCCTTGTCCCGGTTTATCTGCACACCTACGGGCCCACCAATTTTCTTTGGTTCTGCGATGTCGCCCTGCTGCTCACGGTGGCGGGCATGTGGCTGGAAAGCCCGCTGCTCATCAGCATGTGCGCCGTGGGGATTCTGCTGCCGCAATGCCTCTGGCTTGCGGATTTTGGCGGTCACTTTTTCGGAGTCAGCCTGCTGGGCCTGACGGGTTACATGTTCAACCCCAAGCTTCCGCTGTTCACCCGCGGGCTTTCGCTGTTTCACGGCTGGCTGCCGTTGTTGCTGGTGTGGCTGCTGTTGCGGCTGGGTTACGACAAACGGGCGTTGCCAGCGTGGACGGCTCTGGCGGCGGTGTTGGGATTTGTCTGCTACATTTTTACGCCACCCGCCGGCGCGCATCTGGCCAACCTGAATACTCCGATCAACATCAATTACCTTTACGGGTTTAACGACGATCAGCCACAAGTCTGGCTCAATAAAAACCTCTACGTCATCCTGTGGCTGGGCGTGCTATGGCTCGTCGCCTATCTACCCACCCACCTGGTCTTGCGGAAAATCCACGCCGCGCCGAAGTGGTAACGTGGGCGGATTGCCATGCCATCTCCGGCAGGCAGGTTTGAACAACGAGTAGGGTAACACCCCATAGCGTCCGCCCGGAGGTTGCGCGCATGATGGGATCGTGAAACGGAACATTTTTCAGACCCGGCTTCCGTCATCCCAATGAACCCCACCCCATGAAACACAATCACAACCACGACAACGCCCCCAACGCCGGCCCGCAGCTCGTGCCAGTGCGCTTTGAATACACGCATCTGACCGCCAAGATGGTTTGCGTCGCGGGCACGTTCAACCAGTGGCGGCCCGAAGCCAAGACGCTGCGTTACGCCGGCACCGGGCATTGGTCGAAGGATACGGCGCTGCTCCCCGGCAGCTACGAATACTGCCTCATCGTGGACGGCCAATGGATGCCCGATCCGCAGGCGCGCGACACCGTGCCCAACCCGTTCGGCGGGAGGAATTCGATTTTGATTGTGGCGACTTCCCCGGAAGCCGCCCACCGCGCCGACGCGACCGATTTGCCACTGAAAAACGAAAACAAAAAAACGAAAATATGAACAAAGAAACTCAGGCAATCAGCAATGACATGGGACAACTGGCCGATGACGCGCGTGCGTTGATGGCCGCCACCGCCGACGTCGCCGGCGAAAAGGTCGGGGAAGCCCGCAAGCGCCTCGCCGCCGCGCTGGAAAGCGGCAAGGAAATGTATGGCCGCGTCAAAGAGAAGGCGGTCGAGGGCGCGAAGGTGGCGGATCAAACCGTCCGCGAGAATCCCTATCAGGCCATCGCCGTCGGCGTCGGCGTCGGGGTGCTCGTCGGTTATCTCCTTGGTCGCCGCGGCTCCCGCAACTGCGATT
>JAPLTZ010000012.1:4675-31884 GCA_026397895.1 Verrucomicrobiota bacterium
TGTTGACGGTGGAGGTGCGGGAGGAGCGCGAGCGGCTCCTGCACGCCTTTCTTTTGGCCCTCGGCGTGGCGGCCTTCGGCCTGCTTGCCAGCATCGCGCTAACCGGCCTGTTCGTGATCCTGTTTTGGAACTTCTCGCCCGTGGTGGTGCTGCTGGCGTTGACCGGCCTCTATGCGGCGACGGCGGTCGTGCTTTACCGGCGGCTTGCTGAACTGCTGCGAAACTGGCAGACACTTTCCGCCTCGCTCAACCAACTCCGAAAGGATCGTGCATGTTTAGAAAAGTTCCTCGCGTAAACCCGCTGCAATCGCGGAAGTATCTGCTGGTCGCGGAAAGCGAACTGAACCGCGCCCAACTGGTCGGAGATATGACCGCGTTGACGGCAGACGTTCGCGCGCTCGCGGTCCGGGCCCAATCTTTCGGCTCCATCGCCTCGTCCGCCGCCGGGCTGTTGGCGGGTCTGGCGGCCTTCCGGCGCGATAAGCCCGCGACCGCCGCCGCGAAGCCTTCCTGGCTGAAAAACATTCTCAAAGGCGCGGGCTTGGTTTCCACGCTGTGGCTGGCGTTCCGCCCGCAGAGCCGCAATCGTAATGAAGTCTGATTCGCAAAATCCACCGGTAGGGTTACACCCCATGGCGGACTTCCGTCTGGTTGGATTATTCTCTTTCCATGAATCATGCAAAACTTTCCTTCAACGCAGACAAAGCTGGATGCGTGTTTGGAGCCGTGCTCCTGGTGACGCTGACAGGTTGCATCGGTTATGTGGACAGGCCGCGTGCCCGGGGTGTTTATGTCGCGCCGCCGGTGGTGGAAAAAACCATCCTGGTCGAAGATGACTATGTGTATTACCCCGGCTATGAGGTCTATTACAGCAGCAGCCGACATCAATACGCCTACCCGGAAGGCGGGCGGTGGATTTTGCGGCCGGCACCACGTGGGGTTTCAGTGAATATGCTGCTGGCCTCGCCGTCGGTAAGGATGAATTTTCATGACGCCCCAGCCCGACATCACGCGGAAATAATCCGGCAATATCCCAGAAACTGGGCTCCGCCCGACGCGAACCAAATCCGGAACGACAACCGCAAAAACAACCAGCGGGATGAGGGGGACGAGCGGAAAGAAAGGCACGGAAGATAACGCCGGATCGCTCCGTGACTTGGTTGCTCGCCGAACCCCACCGTCCGCCGGCAGTCAGTGCGCCACGCCCGTCGCGTGCTGCCAGGCGTGGAGGATTTCGCGGACAATCCCATCCACCCCGACGCCGTTCTTCACCTGCGCGAAGACAAACGGCCCGGGGCCGCGCATTTTCTTCGCATCGTGCTCCATCACCTTCAGGTCCGCGCCCACCGCTTCGGCCAGGTCGGTCTTGTTGATCACGAGCAAATCGGTCTGCGTGATGCCGGGGCCGCCTTTGCGCGGAATTTTGTCGCCGCCCGCCACGTCAATCACCTGGATGGTGTAGTCCGCCAGTTCGCGGCTGAAACACGCGGCCAGGTTGTCGCCGCCGGATTCGATGAACAGGATTTGCGGCTGGAACTTCGCGTGCAGTTCTTCCAGCGCCAGCAGGTTTGAGGAAATATCCTCGCGAATCGCCGCGTGCGGACAGCCGCCGGTTTCCACCGCGCGAATCCGCTCGGCGGGGAGCGCGCCGTGCTTGGTCAGGAATTCGCCGTCCTCCTTCGTGAAAATGTCGTTCGTCACGGCGGCAATATTCATCGTCGCGCGCAAGCGCAGACAAAGTTGCAGCATCAGCGCCGTCTTGCCGCTGCCCACCGGCCCGCCCACGCCGACGGTGAAGGCGCGCCGGTTGAAATCCCGGTCCAGCGGCTGCTCGCGTTCGTGGAAATGGCCGGGATGGTCGGCGTGATGGTGCGAATGCGGGTGGTGATGATGGTTCATAATCAAATCAGCTTTGAAACAGCCGGGAATACAGCCGGTCTTGCGCGCCCTGCCACAAATCCAGCAGCGGCGCGGTCTGGGCGATTTCGTCAAGCGTCAACGCCGCGCACTCTTGCCGCACGGCTTCCGCCCGCACCGCCAGCTTGTGCTGCAAGACCTGCGCCTCCATCGGCCCGACGATGTTCAATCGCACCGCCGCCGCGAGCGCGCTGCGGAGGTGGTTGAAGAAAAACATCCGCCCGGTCAGCTCGCGGGAAATTTCCAGCCGCCGCAGGCACGCACCGAAGACCGGCGCGAAGTGGGCACAGCACAATTCCGCATTCCGCATTCCGCATTCCGCACTGAAAACGCGTTCCACCGCCGCCAAAAACGCCCGGCCCTGTGCCCGGCTGGCGCGGTTGGCAACGTGATTGGTCGTGAACGCGTCGCATAATTGATCGAACTCGGCGAGTTTTTCCGGTGCGGCGAATGCCGCCAGCACAAAAGGCAATCCCGCGTGGCCGAGTTGCTCCAGACTCGTTTCCGCAAATGAAAGCAACTCCACCCGCCCACGCACTTCGCCATGTTGCCACGCGGCTTCGAGTCCCGAGGAATGCGCGAATCCGCCGGTGGGAAACGCGGAGTCCACCAACTGCCAGACGAGCCAATCATTCTTTTCCGAGGAATTGGAGACAGGATTAGAGGCCGTGTGCGCCAAGTTTCCCAATCCTGTGAATTCTGTTGATCCTGTCCTCATTCGGGCTAGAACAGATTATACCGCTGCGCCAACGGCAACACCTTCGCTGGTTCGCACGTCAGCAATTCGCCGTCGGCACGGACTTCGTAGGTTTCCGGATCAACGGTGATCTTGGGCATCGCGTTGTTCCACTTCAGGTCTTTCTTGCCGACTTTGCGACAGCCTTTCACGGCCTCGACGCGCTTGGTCAGGCCGTAGGCTTTGCCGACTTTCTTCTGCTTCGCGAGCTTGCTGACGAACGCGATGGAAGTCATGCCTGTCGCACGACCGAACGCGCCGAACATCGGACGCATGAACACCGGTTGCGGCGTGGGAATGCTCGCGTTCGGGTCGCCCATCTGCGCCCAGGCGATGACGCCGCCTTTGACGACCATCTCCGGTTTCGCGCCAAACATCGCAGGCTTCCACAGCACGAGATCGGCGAGTTTGCCGACCTCAATCGAACCGATGATGTGCGCCATGCCGTGGGCGAGCGCGGGGTTGATCGTGTATTTGGAGATGTAACGCTTGATGCGGACGTTGTCGTTGTCGCCCTTTTCCTCGGGCAGGCGACCCCGCTGCTGTTTCATCTTATCCGCCGTCTGCCAACTGCGCGTGATGACTTCGCCGATGCGACCCATCGCCTGCGAATCGGAACTCATCATGCTGATCGCGCCCATGTCATGCAGAATATCTTCCGCCGCGATGGTCTCGCCGCGGATGCGGCTCTCGGCGAACGCCACGTCCTCCGGCAGGTTTGGATCGAGATGATGGCAGACCATGAGCATGTCGAGATGCTCGTCAATCGTGTTGACCGTGTAAGGCCGCGTCGGGTTGGTGGAACTCGGCAGCACGTTCGGTTCGCCGCAGATGCGGATGATGTCCGGCGCATGACCGCCACCCGCGCCTTCGCTGTGATACGTGTGGATCGTGCGGCCCTTGAACGCGGCGATCGTGCCTTCGACAAACGTGGATTCGTTCAACGTGTCGGTGTGAATCGTCACCTGCACGTCGTGTTTGTCTGCCATGCTCAGGCAGCAATCAATCGCGGCGGGCGTCGTGCCCCAGTCTTCGTGGAGCTTCAGGCCGATTGCGCCAGCGGCGATCTGCTCGGGCAAACCAGCGGGCATCGCGGTGTTGCCTTTGCCGGTGAAACCGAAGTTGAGCGGGAGCGAATCTACCGCTTGCAACATCGCCTTGAAATAAAACGGCGCAGGCGTGCAGGTCGTGGCGCATGTGCCGACCGCCGGGCCAGTGCCACCGCCAACCATCGTGGTGAGTCCGGCGGCAATCGCTTCGTGGGCCTGTTGTGGGCAGATGAAATGGATGTGCGTGTCGAGGCCGCCTGCTGTGACAATCAACCCTTCGCCCGCGATGACTTCCGTCGTGACGCCGACGATCATTCCCTTGGTTACGCCCGCCATCACGTCAGGATTGCCCGCTTTGCCGATGCCGGAGATCAAACCGTCTTTGATGCCGATGTCAGCTTTGTAGATGCCAGTGTAATCCACGACGAGCGCGTTGGTGATGACGCAATCCAGCGCATCCTTCGCGCCGACGCCGGCGGCCTGGCCCATGCCTTCACGGATGACTTTGCCACCGCCGAATTTGCACTCGTCGCCATACACGGTGAAATCCTTTTCGACTTCAAGGATGAGCGACGTGTCGCCAAGCCGGACTTTGTCGCCGGTGGTCGGGCCGAACATGTCGGCGTAGTGCGAGCGTTTCATCTTATGCGACATGGGAGAATCCTTTCGCTTTCACTTTCTTCAATGCGACTTTTTTGCCAGCGGCGGAAATTTTGCCACTCGCGAGATTGTTGCCACCGTGAATGACTTTCTTCCCTGCAATCTCAACCAGCTTCACGGTCTTGGTTTCGCCAGGCTCAAAACGAACCGCCGTGCCTGCTGGGATATCGAGGCGTTTGCCGTAGGCCGCGCCGCGATCAAATTGCAGCGCTGCGTTCGTCTCGATGAAGTGGTAGTGGCTGCCGACCTGAATCGGGCGGTCGCCGAGATTCGTGACGGGAATCTCCGCCGTGGCGCGACCGACATTGAGTTCAATCTCGCCGTCTTTGATCTGGGTTGAGCCGGGAATCGGCTCGTCGGCCGCGGACTTGAAAACTGAAACGTCCGGCACGGGCAGGAAGCTGCCGTGGAGCGCGAGCGCGAAGTTTCCGTTCTCGCTGGCGATGGGATGGTGAACGGTCACGAGTTTCGTGCCGTCGGGGAAAGTTCCTTCCACCTGCACGTCGTAAATCATTTCAGGCACGCCGGACATGACTTGGTTGCGTCCGAGCAACTGGCGACCGAGATTCATCAGTTCAGCGACACGTTTGCCATCACGGATGAATTCCAGCAGCACGGTGGCGATGAGCGCCACGGCTTCGGGATGATTCAGCCGCACGCCGCGCGCGAGGCGCTTTTGCGCGAGCGATCCGGCTTGGTGCAGCGTCAGTTTGTCGAGTTCACGAGGAGAGAGGTGCATAATGAAATTGGGTTACCATTTCCGCGCCCACGGGTCGTCGCCCAGCAGCGTGGCCAGCGGTTTCAGATGCCGGTGCAATTCCCGTCCGATCTGCTCGACGCTTTCGCCGGCCAACCGGAGCACGGCACCGTCACCAGCCGGGCTGGCGCTGCAAACCATCTCCGCGGCGCGCCCGACGGGAAGCGCGGAAATGTTTTCCAGCAACTGTTCCGCCGCCGCCCGCAGCGGTGGGCCGAGCAGCAGCAACGTGGCAAAACAGTTGAATCTGCCGGTGCGGTGTTGGGCCGACAGCGGGCCCGCCGCCGAATCCAGCCGGAGGGCGTCCACAAACACGCGCGCGCCGGAAACAAAGACCTCGTTCCGGCTTTGAAAATGCGCGAACTTCCACCGCTCGCCGCACGCGGCGCGGCCGGACGTGAACCAGTCCGTCAGCGCCAGCCCCGCGCCCGCCGCCAGATGGAATTCCTGGCGCTGCGAATAGCGGGAATCGGCGAACGGCTGCACCGGATCGGGCGCGAACACGAGGAGCGCGTTTTCTTCCAGCGTCGCGCGGGTGGTGTGGCCGCAGGCGCGCCGCGCGGGATTGCGATAGACCTTGGTCGCGGCCTGCGTGCCGAGAAAGCAGCGCGCGACCGCGCCGACGCGCAGTTCCAGTCGCGTCTCATCGCCCGCGACCAGCCCGCCGCCGAAGCTGCTCGTGTAGGCCCACACGCTTTGGCCGCGGGAGCGCGGCGTCAGCAGCTTGAAGGGGTTGGTGGCAAAAGCCGACACGACCGCGCTCGCGCCGGAAACCTTTTTTACGGCGAGTTCCGCGCGACCGATTTCCGCACAACGGGTTTTCGCTGGGGCAACCACTGGTTTCGGCGGGCGGGAGCTGACCGGCAAATTCGCCGCAAACCGTTTCCCGGTTTTGGTCGGGTCCGCGCCGCCATCCTTGGGGGCAGACTGTTGCCAACCGCGAACCGGTTGTCGAGATTTTGTTCAGCCGCCGGACGCCGCGGGCGCTTCAATGTCCGCCGCAGCAGGACGGCGCGGGCGGGCTGATTTCGGCCAGGGCTTTCAGTTTGGTGACCTTGACGCGGAATTCTTCCGGGCCTTTCACGAGATGCTCCCAAGTGAAAGTGTCCGGCCATTGCGCGGAGAACTGGTAGAACAACGGCACGGGGTCGTGGTCGTTCAGCAGGATGAAGTGGTCGCCGACCGGCAGCGCGAGCCAGGTGCGGATGATGAGGCCGTGTTTGACGGAGCAGGGAATCGGGCGCACGTCCATGACTTTGTCCAGGCCGATGAGGTTTTCAGTGGGGGTGGTTGTGTTCATTTTTGTTTTGGTGTTAAAAATTTCGGACGCCGGTGTGGGCGCGGCCCAGGTCGGTCATCATGGCAGGATTCCACGGCGGCTCCCAGACGACGGTGACTTCCGCGTCGGCCACGCCCTCGAGATTGAGCAGCGCGTTTTGCACGCCGAGGCGGATGCTCTCGGACATCGGACAGCCGGGCGTGGTGAGCGTCATCGTCACCGCGACCGCCGCGCCGGTGATGGCGATGTCGTAGATGAGGCCGAGGTCCACGATGTTGCAGCCGAGTTCGGGGTCAATCACCTGCCGCAAGGTTTGCAGCACCGTGGTTTCGTCGAGGGGCGGGGTCATGTTGAAATTCCTTTCGGGGCGGCCAGCGGCGTGAGTTGGGGACGAAAAAAGTGGTGGAGCAGGTTGCCGATGTTGAGCGCGAGCGGCACGAGGCCCAGGGCGAACAAAACGCATCCAGCCCGCACCCCGCGCTCGCTGGCGAGCGCGGTCGCGGCGCAGGTGGCGGCCAGTCCGCCGAGAAAAGTCCAGTATCCCAGCGCCTGCAGGCGCGGCGAATACATGTCCGCCAGCGCCGGCAACTGCGCCCGGCCGACGTGCGGGCCGTAGGTGTGAAACCACACGAGGAACGGGATTATTTTGTAGAGCATGCCGATAATGGCGAGCGTGACCACGCCGGCGAAGCCGAGGAAGCCGTAAACATTTTCCAACTGGCCGGTGAATCCGTTGAGCGGCAACCCCGGCCACGCCAGCCCGACGGCCAGGACCGACAGCGGCGCGAGCAGGCCGATGGCGGTGAGAAAATAGCGGAGTCCCCAGTCGAGCGGGGCGCGTTTGCGGGCGCGGAGGATGGCGCGCATTTCCCGGCCGTAGACCGCGA
Organism: Verrucomicrobiota bacterium; assembly: GCA_026397895.1. GTDB lineage: Bacteria > Verrucomicrobiota > Verrucomicrobiia > Limisphaerales > JAFMIX01 > JAFMIX01. The sequence goes on from JAPLTZ010000012.1 coordinate 11,961, forward strand.
GCGCGAGGACGACGGCGAGGGCGAAAAAGATTTTCCACGGGCTGCGCAGCAGGATGGTGACGAACGAGCCGAGCAGCCCGGCGTTCAGCAACGCCACCGAAGCGGCGGCGCGGCGCGGATTTTGGATTTCGCTCAGGGTGAACATCGGGATGACTGTGTAGTACACGCCGACGATGGGCAGGAAGCGGGAGACGTAACCGGCCACGGCGCGGAGGCCCGCGAGCAGCGCGCCGACCGCGCCGGCGGGCGGGAGGCGGTCGGCGGCTTCGTAGGAGCATTTGGCGGCGGCAATGGAAAGGCCGGCGAGCACGGCGCAGGAAATCCAGCCGAGCGCGGCGCTGACGGCGGTGGCGGTGACGTTCCATTTCGGCACGCGGCGCAAAGTTTGCACGAGGTTGTAGACGAACAGCGCCACGCCGGCGACGAGCACGCAGCCGAAGTGGCCGACCTGTTGCAGATTCCAGACGCGGAACATCCAGACCATGCCGATGAAGCCGGTGACGTGGAGCGCGAAGTGCCAGCGGGCGAGGCGTTCGCTGTGCAGGCGGGTTTCCAGCGCGATGGGCACGAGCTGATACATCGCGCCCATGACGATGGAGCAGATCCAGCCGAGCACGAACAGGTGCGTGAGCGCGATGACGGACTGGTTGTAGTGGTAGGTGGCAAGGAGCGCGGGCTGCGCCACAAGCCAGCCGGCGGCGAGGAACAGCGCGAGCAGGCCGGTGAGCATGAACATCAGCGGCAGCGCGACCGAGGGCGCGGTGGCGCCGAACGGCGGCGGCGCGGGCGCGATTCGTTTGGCGGGCGAATCAACGGCGGCGAATTTGGGTAAGGTGGCTTCCATCGGGCTGGGGTTCGGTGCGGTAGTTGAAACCGCGCTGTTCGAGTTGCGGGTAGAGCAGCAGCGGCTGGCGGTCGGTGTGGGCGACGAGCGTGGCGTCCGGCGGCAGGGCGGTGACGGCTTCGAGGATGCGCATCATCGGCTGTGGCGGTTCGAGGCCGCGCGCGTCGAGGTTGATGGTTTGGGCGGACATGATCACACGGGCTTGGAGAGCGTGAGCAGCATAGAGAATCGTTTCGTGGCGCGGACGGCGTGCGGCAGATGGGGCGGCATGTGGAGCAGGTCGCCGGTCTTCAGCGGGTGCGGCTGGCCGGCGAGGGAGAACTCGCATTCGCCGGAGAGAATCTGAATGAGCGCGTGCTGCGTGGAGGTGTGCTCGGTCAGTTCCTGGCCTTCGGCGAACCCGAAGAGGACGACGCGGGAATTCGGCGTGCGGAGCAGGGTGCGGCTCACGATGCCGTTGGGGGCGAACTGGGTTTCGGCGGCCAGCGACAGGATTTTCTGCGCGGCGGAATCAATCAGCGGTTTCTCACTCATGTCCGCACTTTACCGGCCGGGCGCAAAACCCGCCTTGACGGAGGTCAAGGCGGATTGGTTTTTCAGAGGGGCGGCGGGCGGGCGAATATTTATTCGCCCAAGTTGCGGCGGAGCAGCGCGCTCAATTTTCCCGGCACCAGCACGGTGACGGTCTTGCCTTTCACGGCGATCAGTTTTTGCGCGCGGAATTTCGCGAGCGTGCGGGAAAAAGTTTCACTGACCGTCCCCAGCTCCGCTGCGAGCACGCGCTTGGTCATCGTCAGCTCGATGCGCACCGGCCGGTCGCCGACCGGGTTGGGGCAGCGCTTCACCAGCCAGTTAGCGAGCCGGGTTTCCACGTCCTTGAGGGTGAGGTCTTCGAGCTGGCCGACGAGCACGCGCAGGTGGCTGCTCATCGAGCCGAGCATGCGCAACGCGAGTTCCGGCTGCCGTTTCAGCAGCGCCAGAATCCCCTCCTTCTGCACCAGCAACACCTGCGAGGCCTCCTGCGCCCGCGCGTCGGCGGGGTAACCCTTGTCCGTGGCGAGCGCCGCCTCCGCGAACGATTCGCCCGCGCGGAAGACACAGAGAACCTGCTCCTTGCCGGCGGCGTTGACGCGATGGACGTTCACCGCGCCGAGCTGCACGATGTAAAATCCGCGCGCCGGGCCGCCTTCGTGGAAAAGATAATCGCCCTTCGCCAGCGGCTGCACCTGCGTGACCGCCGCGATCTTTTCCAGGTCTTCGCCCGGCAATCCGGTGAAAAGCTGACAAGTCCGCAGCGTATTGACGATGGCGACGGTCTTGAGTTGGTCGAGATTTGCGCTCATGAAATCACCGCCAGAAATAGACCAGCCAGTCGCTGCCCGCGCCGCGCTCCACTTTTGTCTCGAAGCCCTCGCCGCCCAGCTTCTCGATGAGCGGCGACGGCAGGAACGGCGCGACGGGGAGCAGGCCTTCGCCCGGCTTGAGCGCGTCCACCCGCGCGCGGATGGCGGGGAACGGCTCGCCGCCGCCCTTGATGATTTCCCGCACGTCGAAGCGTTTGAATTGCGTCACCGGAGGCATCATAAAAATCATCCGCCGATCGCCGTCATCGGCCGGCAAGGTTGATACGCGCCGCGAAACTGGTGCTCCAGCGGCTTCTGCCGCAGCGCGGTCGCGAACAGCTCGCGCAACGCGTCGTCCGAATCGGTCGCGCGCAGCGCCGCCCGCAGGTCAATCTCGCCGTGGTCGCCGAGGCAGGGGCGGATTTTGCCGTCGGCGGTGAGCCGCATCTTGTTGCACGACTCGCAGAAATGCAGGTTCGTCAGCGCGCCGATGAAGCCCACGAGCGCGCCCGTGTGTTTCAGTTGAAAATATTTCGCCGGCCCCCAGCCGAGCCGGCGGTCGGGCTGCGGAATCAGTTCATCGCGCTGCCGCAACAGTTCCATCGCCTCGCCGACCGGCAGGAAATTCTTTTCCGTCAGCACGTCCGTGCGGGTGAGCGGCATCAGCTCGATGAGCCGCAGCGGCACGCCGTGTTCGCTGGCGAACAGCACGAGCGGCCATAGCTCCGCCTCGTTCACGCCGCGCATGAGGACGCAGTTCAATTTCACACGCTCGAAGCCGGCGGCGACGGCGGCGCGGATGCCGGCGATGACCGTGTTCACGTCGCCGCCGGTGATGCGGCGGTAAAGTCCCGCGTCCAGCGCGTCGAGGCTGACGTTCACGGTGCGTAGCCCGGCGGCGCGCAACGGCGGCGCCAGCGCCGCGAGCCGCGTGCCGTTGGTCGAGAGGCCGAGACATTCCACGCCGGGGATTTCTGTCATCGCGCGGACGATTTCCGGCACGTCGTTGCGCACGAGCGGTTCGCCGCCGGTGAGCCGGAATTTGCGGAAGCCCAGCCCCGCCGCCACGCGCACGATGCGGATGATCTCCGCCGCCGTCAGGTGTTCGGGGCGGTTCTCCCAGCCTTTGTAGCCTTCCGGCATGCAGTAGAGGCAGCGCTCATTGCACCGGTCGGTGATCGAGATGCGCAGGTAATCAATATGGCGGCCAAAGGGGTCCATAATTTCAAATCATTTTCAAATCCGCTTCGCTCAACGCGCGCCGTTTCCAGATCGGCACGTCCTGTTTCAGCCGATTCATGAATTCCGGCACCAACGCCAGCGCGGCGGCGCGATGCCGGGCGAGGGCGACGACGTGAACCGCCGCTTCGCCCACCGGCACGATGCCGGTGCGGTGCGTCACGCGGACGAACAGGCAGTCGTGCCGCTGCAAAATGTCCTCCAGAATCCGCCGCATCTCGCGTTCGGCCATCGGCGAGTAGGCCTCGTATTCAAGCGCGGCGATGGCGCGGCCGTTCTCCTCGCCGCGGACGTTGCCGGCGAACTCCACGCGTGCGCCCGCGACGGCGGCGAATTCCGCCGGGAGCTCGCGGCACAGGTCAATCGCCCGCGCCGTCAGTTCGATTTCGATTTTTGCCTCCATGGTTCAGCCGCCGGACACCGGCGGAATCAGCGCCACCTCGTCAGCATCGGAAAAATGGGCGCCGGGGTCAACGTATTCGCCGTTGCGCGCGAGCCGGACGCCGGGGCGGAATTTTCCCAGCGCGGGAAACTCGGCGATGAGTCTGTCCCACAGCCCGGCGGCGTCCACCGCGCCGAAATGCCGTTCTATTTCGGCGCAGCCGGTGGCGTCGCGGAGGTGGGCGAAGAATAGGATTTTCATTTTGTGTGCCGATGGCTGGCCGGTTTCATGGTGCGAGTATGGCCTAGGTTTTGGCAATGACTTTGACTTAAGTTAAGCATTTTATGGGTAGTGAAAAAGCTTGAGCGGGAACGGTTGGCGGGCAAGAGTTGATTCGCAAGCCCGGCGGAACCGCGTGGTTGAGCGCGGCCTGCCGCTTCAAAATCATCCCGCCATCCGCCATGACCAAGCATCTCAAAATTTCGCCGGCGAACGGGGCGTTGCTGGCGTTGTTTGCGGTGGCGGTGGGCGGCGCGGACTATTGGTTTTTCCGGCAGGAGCAGGCGGCGGCCCGCTGGGTTGAAGAAGAGGAGTTGGCGGGGTTCGCGATGTTGCTGGTGCTGCTGGTCATTGCGGGCATGAAACTCCTGGATCGGCGGCAACAATTGCAATCCATCCGGCGGGAACTGGCGCGGGAGCAGGAGCGGCGGGAAACAGCGGCCCGCTTTCGCGCCCTCACGGAACTGTCGCCGTCGGTGGTGTTCCGCACCAACGCCGCCGGCGATTGCGTTTATGTCAACGACCGCTGCCGGGAAATCGCCGGGCTTTCGCCGGAGGAAGCCAAGGGCAAAGGCTGGCTGAAAAACGTCCATCCCGACGACCGCCGGCGCGTCATCGCCGAATGGCTGGCGGCGGTGCAGACGGGCGCGCCGGTGCGGATGGAATACCGTTTCCTCCGGCCCGACGGGCAGACGCGCTGGGTGCTGGGACTGGCCGTGGCGGAAAAGGATGAGGCCGGGCAGATCACCGGCTACCTCGGCACAATCACCGACACCACCGGGCTGAAGCAGGCGGAGCGGCGGTTGAACCATGTCATCGAAGGCACGCACGTCGGGACCTGGGAATGGGACGTGCCGACCGGCGCGGCGGTTTTCAACGAGCATTGGGCGGAGATGCTCGGCTACACGCTGGCGGAGTTGCAACCCGTGAGCATCCAGACCTGGGAAAGCCTGACGCACCCGGACGATTTACGGGCGTCCAACGAGCATCTCCAGCGGGTGTTCGCGCGCGAGCTGGACTATTACGATTGCGAGTGCCGCATGAAGCATCGCGACGGCAGTTGGGTCTGGATTCAGGACCGGGGCAAGGTGGTCGAATGGTCGCCGGACGGAAAACCACTGCTCATGGCCGGCACGCACACCGACATCACCAAGCGCAAACTGGCGGAGGCGGAACTCGCGGCGGCCTACACCCAGACCAACCGCTTCCGCAAGGCGCTGGATCACGTTTCCACCTTCATCTACATGAAGGATCGCGGCGGCCGCTACGTCTACGCGAATCAGGCGACGCTGGAATTGTTCAAATGCTCGGCGGACGAACTGCGCGGCAGCGATGACTCCCGCTTTTTCCCGCCGGAAACCGCCGCCCGGTTGCGGGCGATTGACGCCCGCGTGCTGGAACACGGCGAATACACCGCCGAGGAAATCGAGGTCACGGAGACCGACGGCAGCCGGCGCGTTTATTGGGAAATCAAGGCGCCGCTTTACGACCCCGCCGAAAAGGGCCGCGTCTGGGGACTGTGCGGCATTTCCACCGACATCACCGAACGCAAACTCCACGAACTGGAAATCGAGCGGCTGAACCGTCTCTATGCCGCGCTGAGCCAGATCAACCAATGCGTCGTCCGCGTCCAGTCGCGGGAGGAACTGTTCGCGGAAATCTGCCGCGTGCTCATCGAGTTTGGCCGGTTCACGATGGCGTGGGTCGGCTGGGTGAACCCCGAAACCAAAGCCGTGGATCTCATCGCCCAAAGCGGCGACACCTCCGGTTACCTCAAAGACCTGCACATTTACGCCGCCGACCGGCCCGGTGGCCGCGGCCCCACCGGCACCTGCATCCGCGAAGACCGCACCTACGTCTGCAATGATTTTTTCACCGATCCCCACACCGCGCCGTGGCACGCGGCGGCGGCGCGGGCGGGCTTCGCCGCCTCCATCGCGGTGCCGATCCGCAGCGGCGGCGCAGTATGCGGGGCGTTGACCGTCTACGGGCTGGAAAAAAACTTCTTCGGCCCGAAGGAAATCGCGCTCATGGAGGAGGCGGCCATGGACATCGGCTTCGCCTTGTCCCACCTGGACGAGGAGCAGCGGCGGCGGCAGGCGGAGGCGGAGCGGGAACAGTATTTCCGGTTTTTCATGACTTCCAGCGACCTGATGTGCATCGCCGATCCGCACGGCGCCTTTTTGAAGACCAATCCGGCCTTTTCCGAAACGCTCGGCTTTTCCGAGGGGGAATTGATTGCCAAGCCGTTCCTGGACTTCGTCCACCCCGACGACCGGCAGCCGACCCGCGATGAAATGGCCCGGCAACTGCGCATCGGTTTTTCGGCGAACTTTGAAAACCGTTATCTGTGCAAGGACGGCACAGTGCGCTGGCTCTCGTGGCGGGCGGTTTACAACCAGGAGGAAAAACTCACCTACGCCATCGCCCGCGACATCACCGCGCGGAAACAGACCGAGGAAGTCAACCAACGGCTCGCCACCGCCGTGGAGCAGGCGGCGGAAACCATCGTCATCGCCGACATCGAGGGCAACATCCTTTACGTCAACCCCGCCTTTGAAAAAAGCACCGGCTACTCCCGGCGGGAGGCGTTGGGGCGGAATCCGCGCCTGCTCAAGAGCGGCCGGCAGGATGCCGCCTTCTACCAAACCCTGTGGGATACGCTGGCCCACGGTGAAGTCTGGCACGGCCACTTCTCCAACCGCCGCAAGGACGGCACCATTTACGAGGAGGACGCCACCATTTCCCCCATCCACAACCCCGACGGCAAGATCATCAGCTATGTGGCCGTCAAACGTGACATCACCCGCGAACAGCAGTTGGAGCGGCAGGTCATCGAGGTGCAAAAGATGGAAGCCGTCGGGCAGCTCGCCGGCGGCGTGGCGCACGACTACAACAATATCCTGGCCGCCGGCATGATGCAGTTGGGCATCCTGCTCGCCGATCCAAATTTGACGCCCGAGTTGCGCCACGCGCTGGAAAATCTGAAAGCCGGCACCGACCGCGCCGCCAACCTGACGCGGCAACTGCTCATGTTCAGCCGGCGGCAGGCCATGCAGATCCGGCCCGTCGAATTGAATCACCTTTTGGAAGAGGAGATCAAGATGCTGCGCCGGCTGCTGGGCGAGCACATTGAACTGATGATTCCGCCGCCGTCCGGCCCGGCGTGGATCGAGGCGGACCCGGGCATGATGGAGCAGATCATCATGAACCTCTGCATCAACGCCCGCGACGCCATGCCCAAGGGCGGGCGGCTCACCGTCGGCATCCGCACCGTGGATTTCACGGCCGCCACCGCGCCCGCCAACCCCGAGGCCCGGACGGGAAAATTCGTGTGCCTGTCCGTGGCCGACACCGGCTGCGGCATGAGCGACGTGGTGCGCCGCCGGATTTTTGAACCGTTCTTCACCACCAAGGAAGTCGGCAAAGGCACCGGGCTGGGCCTCGCCACCGTTTACGGCATCGTGAAACAGCACAACGGCTGGGTGGAAGTCGAAAGCGAAGTCGGCCAGGGCAGCGAGTTCCGCGTTTATTTGCCCGCCAATCCCAACGCCGCGCCGGCGACCGCCGCCGGCCCGTCCGCAAAAATCAAGGGCGGCTCGGAAACCGTCCTCGTGGTGGAGGACGAGACCGACGTGCGCGCGTCGGTGGTGCTGTGCTTGAAATATGCCGGCTACCGCGTGTGCGAAGCCACCAACGGACCGGAAGCCCTCGCGCAGTGGCGCGAACACGCCGGCCAGATCAACCTCCTCCTCACCGACATGATCATGCCGGGCGGCATGACCGGGCTGGAACTGGCCGAGGCGTTCCAAAAACTGAAGCCCGCCCTACCGGTGATCATCGCCAGCGGCTACAGCAACGAAATCGTGCGGTCGGGCATTCCCGTCCGACCCGGCTACTCCTACCTGCCCAAACCCTGCGACGCGATTGCCCTGACCAACGCCGTGCGCAAAGCCTTGGATTCAGCCGGCCAGAAGTAGCTCTTTCCGCGAACGGTCTTCCCACTCCACCGCGCAGGTCAAAGCGGAAAATCCAGCTTGTCGTCGCCGGCGGAGGTGATGGTGGAGGCCGTTCCCCGGCGCTCGGAAACTTCCGGTTCGGCGGGCAATTCATGCGCGGCGGCGTCCGCCGATTTCAGCTCCGCCACCGGCGCGGTCGGCGGCACGAGTTCGAGCCGGGCATAGGCGCGGTTCGCCAGCGCGAGCATCGTCACGGACGAGGCGGCGACGCGCTCCGCCTCCTGGATGCGCGCGAACTCGCCATACACTTCCGCCCGCACCGGCTCGTCGCGGGTGACGAGTTCCTGGCCGTTCGCCGCGCGCATCGCTTGGAGGATTTGGTGGCAGTTGATCGTGTCCAGCGGGCGCGCGGGGCAATACGCCGGGTTGTTCCCGCCGATTTCCGTCACGAGCTGCGAGATGGTGAGCGGGCGCAGAACCTGTTGCACCAGCCGGCTGGGCACGCCGAGTTCGGTGGCGATGTGCTGCGCCGTGGCCGGCGCGAGGCCGCGTTGGAAACGCTGGCTGATGCACGTCATCAGCCGCAGCGCGATGAATTCCCGCCCGCGCTGGTTCACGTTTTCCGCCAGCCGGTCCTGCAGGTAGGCCGCGCGGTTCTGGAACGCATACGCCACCTGCGCGCCGAACAGCAGGATGAGCCACGAGAAATACAGCCCCGCCATGAACACCGGCACCAGGCCGAGGCTGCCGTAGATTTTGCTGTTGCTCACCACGCGCGAGACGTAGAGGAAGCCGAAATAATTGTTCAGGAACCACAGCGAGCCGCCGACGAAACCGCCCATGAGCGCCGCGCTGAAATTCACCTTCGTGTTCGGCACGAGCTGGTAGAACAGCGCAAACACCAGCCACACCACCACCAGCGGCAGCAGCTTGAAAGCGAACCCGCCGATGAACGGCATCTCCGTGATCACGTTCCGCGTCGCCGCGAAATGCGGCCCGCTCGCCAGCCCCACGGCGGCGATGAGCAGCAACGGCCCCAGCGTGAGCGTCGCCCAATACTGGATGATGCGCACAAACCAGTTCCGTCCGCGCGCCACGCCCCAGATGTCGTTGAACGTCTCCTCGATGTTCGCCAGCATGCGGATGGCCACCAGCACCAGCAGCACCATGCCCAGCGTGCCCAGCGTGCCGCTCTGCGTGTTCTGAATGAAATCGTGGATGTATTTGGCCGCCTGCTTCTGCGCGGTGACGAGGCGGATGTTTTCCCCCGTCGCCACCAGCGCGGTGGCCACGGCCGCGACGGCGTTCGTGGCCGCAACCGTGTTGGTCGTCAAGGTCGCCGTGTCGAGATTCGTCGCCGCCGCCGGCAGCAGGGCCGGGGCGTTGGTTTCTGCGGGTTCGGCCAACGGGGTTTCCGCTGCGTCCGCCGACACCTCGGCGGGCGGCACCACGCTGGAAACAAACCGCTCGACGAACCGCTCGATCTGATCCGTGCCCTCCGTCTTGAGCAGGCTGCTGGTCACGCCCATCGCCACCGCCAGCATGGGAATGAGCGCCAGCAGCGTGGAATACGAGAGCGCCGAGGCGCGCACCGGACAGCGGTTGCGCACGAAGCTCTTGCCGACCAGCACCCAGAAGTGGACGAATTTTTCCAGCTTGGAAACCCCGGCCTCCAACAACGGCGCGTCGGCGTCCGCGTCCGTGTCGCCGGTGACGATGCGTTTGAGGCGGGAAAATAATGACGTGACCATAGGCGCGGTCACGCTAACAAAGCCGCGCCGCAAGTCAACGGCGTGCGCCCGCAACTTTGAACTTTGAACCCGGCGCTTTGAACTGCTAGTCTGCGCGCATGGCCCGCAAGACGGAATCACCGGAATCCAAGAACGGCTTCAGCGACATCATCGGCATCGTGCTGCTCGGCTCGGCCGCGCTGCTCTTCTTCGCCCAGCTTTCCTTCGACCGCTACGACCTGTCCATCCTCCGCAACCCGCCCAATCATCCCGCGCACAACTGGATCGGCCTGCTCGGCGCGTGGCTGGCCTACGCGACCTTCTTCATCCTCGGCGCGGCGGCGTATCTGTTGCCGCCGCTGCTCGCGGTGTTCGGCCTGGCGCATCTGCCCGGCGTGCTGGAATTCACCGGGCTGGAAAAAATACTCGCCGCCATCGAACACCTTGCCGCGCGTTGGAAATCCCACGTCGCGTGGTCGCTCGGCGCGTTGTTCTCGCTGGCCGGATTGCTGAACCTGCTCAACGACGGCCGCCACGCGCATCATTTTGAATCCTGGCGCAACCACCTCGCCGCCCAAAGCCTCGGCGGCTGGCTCGGCTACACCGCCTACGAATACGGCTTCTGGATGATCAGCGCGCCCGGCTCGCTCATCGTGTTCCTCATTCTCGGCTGCATCAGCCTCATCATGCTCACCGATTTCCAGCTCGGCCCGTGGATTTCCGGCTGGTGGAACGGTCGCCGCGAAGCCGTCGCCGAAGAGGACGCGCTTGCCACGACCGAGGAGAAAAACCTCGCCCGCAAAGCCCGCGAACTCCAGCGCCAGGCCCGCGAGTTGGAGGAACAGGTCGCCGGCGAAGCTCCGGCCAAACCCAGCGGCCTCGGCGCCGACCTCAAGCCCGTGCCCGAACCCACCGTGCGCGACCTGAGCTACCCGCAAGCCAAGCCCGGCCCGCCCCGCGCCCGCAAAACCACCTTGCCCTCCACGCCCAAGACGCCCGTGGTCGGCAGCGACCCCGCCGCCGCCAAGTCCGAACCGATGTTCGAGAACGGCGAAGTCATCCCCGAACGCGAAGTCGTCGCCGCGACCACCGCCGATATTCTCGGCAAACCTGCTGAAGCTCCCGCCCCGCCCGACGCGCCCAAGCCGGAAGAAATTTCCGCCAAGAAAACCGACGACGCGAAACCCGCCGAGGCCAAGCCCGAAGAGCCGGTCATCACCATCGCGCCCATTTCCGCCGCCGCCGTGGACGTGCCGCCGCCCGCTGCGCCGCCCAAGCCGCGCGTCGCCGTGCCGAAGCGGCCCAAGCCCATCACCGTCGCGCACACGCCGATGATCGGCAATTACCAGATTCCGCCGCTCGATTTCCTCCAGCACCCGGACATGACGGTGAAGCCCACCGAGTCCAAGGAGGAGCTGATGGCCAACGCCCGGCTCATGCAGCAGACGCTCCAGCAGTTCGACATCGAGGTGCAGCTCGGCGACATCACCAAAGGCCCGACCATCACACGCTACGAACTGCATCCCGAGCCCGGCGTGAAGCTGGAGAAAATCACCGCGCTCTCCAACAACATCGCCGCCGCGCTCAAGGCCGAACGCATCAACATCCTCGCGCCCGTCCCCGGCAAGAACACCGTCGGCGTGGAAGTGCCCAACAAGGTGAAGACGAAAGTCATCATGCGCGACCTGCTCGAATCCGACGAGTGGCGCAACTCCAAGGCGCGCATCCCGCTCGCGCTCGGCAAGGACGTTTACGGCCATCCCATCATCGCCGACCTCGGCGACATGCCGCACCTGCTCATCGCCGGCAGCACCGGCTCGGGAAAATCCGTCTGCATCAACGCCATCATCGCGTCGCTGCTCTACAAGTTCTCGCCCGACCAGCTCCGCTTCGTGATGATTGATCCGAAGGTCGTCGAGTTACAGCAATACAACGCCCTCCCGCACCTCGTCGTCCCCGTCGTCAACGATCCGAAGAAAGTCATCCTCGCGCTGCGCTGGGTCGTGAACGAGATGGAGAAGCGCTACCAGATTTTCGCCCGCGTCGGCGTCCGCAACATCAAATCGTTCAACGAACGCCCGAAGAACAAACCCATTCCGCCGGTCGAACCCGAATTGCCGTTGCTGTCCCGCAAGGAAAAAGTCGAGCCGGGCGCGGACGGTTTCGCCGTGGAAGTGGACGAGCAGATCGTCGTCCCGCGCGAGGACGACATCATCATTCCCGAAAAGCTGAGCTACATCGTCGTCATCATTGACGAGCTGGCCGACCTCATGCTCGTCGCGCCCGCCGACGTCGAGATGGCCATCGCCCGCATCACGCAGATGGCGCGCGCCGCCGGCATCCATTGCATCGTCGCCACCCAGCGCCCGTCCGTGGACGTCATCACCGGCGTCATCAAGTCGAACATCCCCGCGCGCATCGCGTTCCAGGTCGCCGCCGCCGTGGACTCCCGCACCATCCTCGACAACAAGGGCGCGGACAAATTGCTCGGCAAGGGCGACATGCTCTACCTGCCGCCCGGCTCGGCGAAACTCATCCGCGCGCAGGGCGCGCTCATCACCGACCAGGAAATCCAGAGCTGCGTGGACTACATCGCCGCGCAGGGCAAGCCGAGTTACGAACTGGAAATCCACAAACAGCTTTCCAAACCCGCGAACACCTTCGGCAGCGAGAGCGGCATTGACGAGGACGAGGAGATCATCCAGGACTGCATCGAAGTCATCCGCAGCGAGCAGAAAGCGAGCGTCTCGCTCCTGCAACGCCGTCTCAAGCTCGGCTATGGCCGCGCCGCGCGCATCATGGACGAACTGGAGAACCGCAACATCGTCGGCCCCAGCAAAGGCGCCGAGCCGCGCGACATCCTGATCGACCTCGACGGCCAAGGCCACGACGGCGGCGGGCAAAGCGCGGTTTGAGCAACTGCCTCCGCAGATGACACAGATTTCACAGATTGAATTTTAATCTGCGTTCATCTGCGAAATCTGCGGATAAAAGATATGAGCAAAACCCTGTTCGAGAAAATCGCCGCGCGGGAGATTCCGGCGCAGATCGTTTTTGAAGACGACCTCGTCCTCGCCTTCCGCGACATCGCCCCGCAAGCGCCCACGCACGTCCTCATCGTTCCCAAGAAACCCATCCCGCGCCTCGCCGAAGCCGCCGCCGCCGACCATCAGGTTCTCGGTCACCTCCTGCTCAAGGCCGCCGAAGTCGCGGAGAAACTCGGCCTGAAGGCGGGCGGCTACCGGCTCGTCATCAACAACGGCGCGGACGCCGGCGAGGCCGTGCCGCATCTGCACCTGCACATCCTCGGCGGCCGCAAGCTGACCTGGCCGCCAGGTTGAAGACGGAAACCTTTCTGACCCAATAGCGTCTTGGTCTTCATGCGAAATCATTTTCCGCGCCGCATCGCCGCGTTGTTTCTCGTCACGGCGACAGCCCTGCACGCCGCGACGACCTATTACGTTGACGGCAGCGGCGGGAAGAATTCCAACTCCGGCACCGCGCCGAACGCGGCATGGAAGGATTTCACCTACATCAACGACCGCATCCTGTTGCCCGGCGACCGGCTGTTGATCAAGCGTGGCAGCGTCATCAATCAGGAACTGCGCCTCGACGCGCGCGGCACAGCGGAGCGGTGGGCGGAAATCGGCGCTTACGGCGAGGGCGCGCGCCCGATCATCCGCCGCAACCACGACATCAACGACCGTTGCGTGCTGGTGAGCAACCCGGACTTTCTCCGCATCCGCAACCTCGTGGTGAGCCACGCCGGCAAAGGCCTGATCGTCTCCTACACCGCGCCCGGTCACGGCAACTTGTTGATCGAGGATTGCATCGCGCATCACATCGAGGGACTTTACCGCAGCGACAGCAGCGGGATTCCCGAGTGGCGCGATTTTCGCCCGCCGCCAAACGACGGCGTGGGCGGCCCCCAAGTCTCGGCGGGCATCGGGGTCATGGGCATCGGGCGCGACATCACGCTCCGCGATTGCGAGGTGTTTCAGAATTCGTGGGGTTTCTTTGTCATGGGCCAGCGGGTGCTGCTCGACCGCGTGTTTTGCCACGACAATTACGCCTTCAACACCGCGCCGCATCCGGCGCTGGTCTCCGTGAGCAATGTCGTGCTGCAGAACAGCGTCTTCGACGCGCCCGGCTACCACGCGCACGCCGGCACGATGGGCATCATGCTGGTGGACCCGGTGAAGCTCGCCATCCGCAACTGCACGTTCCGCAACCAGCCCGACTCCGGCTGCCACGACGAGGGCGGCATAGACTTCGAGGCCGGCGGCGACGGCTGCCTGATTGAAAACTGCACGTTCCAGAACAACGCCGGCGCGGCCATCGAAGTGTGGAAATCCGCGGCTCGCGTTTCATCCAGAATAACTGGGCGCACAAGCTCGGCCCGGCGGAGATTTTCATCTGGGGCACGAAACGGCCTTCGCCCAAAGTCTGCTGCAGCACCGGCACGATTCACGACAACGGCAGCGTCCTGCTGCCCGGCATAAACTTCTTCACCAACCAAGCCCCGACCACCACGCAGTGGGCGCTGACGAACAACACCATTTTCTCCTCGGTCAAGGCGCTGGACCAGGCGATGCCGTTGAACAACCCGCCCGTGGTCAACGCCGGAGCCGACATCATTTCCGACAACCCGGAAGTCCAGTTGCGCGGCAGCGTGAGCGACGACGGCCGCCCGGCGGGCAAAAAACTTTCCGCGCGCTGGGAATTGCTCGAAGGCCCGGGCGCGGTGACTTTCAAAAATCCCGCCGCCGCGAAATGCGCCGCCGTGTTCGCCGCGCCGGGCAATTACCTGCTGCGGCTCGTCGGCGACGACGGCGAGCTGTGGACGAGCCGCATGGTGACGGTGCACATCGTCCCGCGCGGCGTCACCGTGGCCAAGGCGTGGGAGTTCAACTCGCCGCTGGACAAGGAAGGCTGGAGCGACGCGGAACTCGGCACGCAAAATCGCACCAATTACATCGCTGGCAAACCGCAAACCGCAGCCAACATCAGCAGCATCGTTTACCCGGTGCATTACGTCGCCGGCGGCAGCTACATCGTCGCGCTTGAAAACGCGCCGACCGCGCATCTGCTTTCGGCAAACCACTTGGACGTGTCGCTCAAGCGCCACAAGACCGTCCGGCTGCGCCTGCAAAACCACACCGCCGCCACGCGCATGACGCTGCGCTTCATCACGCAGGCCGACCCGTTTTGGGACGAGGCGAAGGCGAAAAGTTTCCCGGTCACGCCGAACGACAACGTGCCGCGCGATTACGCCGTGGATTTATCCGCGCTGCCCGGCTGGACGGGCAAGCTGCAACAACTGCGCCTCGACCTGACCGGCGGCGAACCGGCTACAGGAACGTGCCGGATTGATTACATTTGGATTGATGATTCCAACCCTGCCATATTCCCGCGATGAATAAGCCGATTCATTGGCGGGCTGTTGCCGCAATCATTTTGTATCTGTTCGCGGCCCGCGCGTTCTGCCTCTCGCCGGTCTACGAACCGCTCCCACTCAATGCCATCAAGCCGCGCGGCTGGATTTACACGCAGATCACCAACGACGCCACCACCGGCATGGCGGGAAATTTCCTGAAGCTCCGCCCGCAATGCGGCAGCGGTTCGTGGGTGGAAAAGGACGGCAGCGACGGCGCGGGAGAAATGGGCGGCAACTGGCTCGATGGCTACGTCCGCATGGCCTACCTCACCGGCGTCCCCAGCGCGAAAGCGAAGGCCGATGCGTTCGTCGCGGATGTTTTGAAAGCACAGGAGCCGGACGGCTACCTTGGAAATTACCCGGCCGATAAACGCTACAAACGCGTGGGCCGGGAGCTGTTCAGCGAAAGCCGGATCATTGTGGCGCTGCTCGCCGACTACGAGTTGACGGGCAACAAGAAAGTTTTGGACGCCGTCATCAAATCCGTCCGGCTCACAATGTCGAAATACAATCAGGCTAACAAACCGTTCACCTTCGTGCCGGGCGACGCGGGGTATGATCCGAACAAGAAGCCCGTCGTGGAGGACAATGTGGATGAAGGTAAGCCCGCTCCCGACAAGGCCCACAGCATCAACGGCCACGTCCTCATGTTCGTGGACGTGTGCGAATGGCTGTTCCGCCTGACCGGCGACCGCGCGTATGCCGACTACGCCAAGTTTCTGTATGACGAGTATTGCCGTTCGTCCGACGTGCATCCCGACGAAATCAAGGTCGCGAGCCTCCTGAATTCCGCCTCGCCCTACGAAGGCCACGGCGCGCACATCGCCGAGCATCTGCGCGTGCCGCTCTTCCTCGCCTACACCGACGGCAGCGAGCCGTATCCGCAGGCCGCGCAGAGCGCTTACACGAAATTGCTGCGCTACATCGTCCCCGCCGGCGCGATGTGCAGCGACGAGGGCGTCCATGATTTCCCACCCGTGCCGACGCAAGGTTATGAGTATTGCACCACGACCGAACTCGCCACGAGCCTGGAGTCCGCCGTCGAAAAAACCGGCGCGATGAAATACGCCGACATGATCGAGCGCCTCGTCTTCAACGCCGGCCAAGGCGCGCGCACCGCCGACGGCAAAATGATCGCTTACAACTCGGCCTCGACGCTCCTCGCGGCGGTCGAAGACCTCAAGCTCGGCAAAAATCATAATTCCAACGGACGCTGGCAATACTCTCCCGCGCATCAGATCGGCGGTTCGTGCTGCTCCGCGAACGCGGTGAAGCTCATGCCGCATTACGTCTCCTCGATGTGGATGAAAACCGCCGGCGACGACGGATTGGCCGCGCTGCTCTTCGGCCCGTCACAGGTGAGCACCACGGTGACGGGCGTCGCCGTGACCATCGAGGAGGAAACGAGTTATCCATTTTCCGATTCCATCACCTTCCGCATCACAACGGCCTCGCCGGTGCAATTCCCGCTGCGCCTCCGCGTCCCGGCGTGGGCGGGCGCGGTGACGGTCGAGGCCGACGGCGCGACCGTTGAGAACGCGCCGGACATGCGTGTGTTGACCAAGACCTGGCAGACGGGCGACGCGGTCACCGTCACGTTCCAGAATCCGATCATCGCCAGCAAGTGTGTGGGCGGCGAAATTTCCCTCAATCGCGGGCCGTTGCTCTACGTGCTGCCGTGGCCGTCGAAGAAGACCGTGCTCAAGAAGTCGCGCGGCGGCGTCCCGGAATACATCGAGTGGGACGTGAAGCCGCTTTCCGCCAAGACCACATCGGGCTTTTACCTCGAACGCACCGCGCCGGAAGCCGCCTTCCGGGCGCAACCGAACCGGTTGTCCGACCGCAATTTTCCGTGGGCGCAGCCGAGCCTCATCCTCACCGGCTCCATGCGCACCGACAAAAACAATCCCAACTCCCGCAAGCCGGTGACCTTGTTCCCGCTCGGATCGACGATGCTCCGCTTCGCCAGTTTTCCGCAAGCGAACTGACGCCGCGCCTCTTGCAATGAACACCAATTGGCAAAATATTTGGAAGCACGTCACGCACGAATTCCAGTGTGACCTCAACTCGGTGCACGGGCCATCTCATTGGCGTTGCGTCGAGCGCAATGGGTTGCTTGTTGCCACTCGGAGCGGTGCAGTCGAGGAGGTTGTTCGGCTGTTCGCAGTGTTCCACGACTCTCGTCGAGAAAACGATGGTTGGGACGACACTCATGGCTCACGGGGAGCAGCCTACGCCGCGAGCCTTCGGGGAGTATTGTTCGACATCAGTGACGAGCATTTCGAGCTTCTCGATTATGCATGCACATGGCACACACATGGTCAGCTGAGTAATGATCCTACCATTGGCACTTGCTGGGATGCCGACCGACTCGATCTTGTCCGCATTGGCACGCAGCCCGAGGCCGAATACATGAGCACGAAGTTCGCCAAAGAGATTGCAGCACACGGCTCCATTCAGACATTCATTCAGCGTGCTGGCACTGGAGTGACCTGACAACTAACCGGGCTGTATGTTTTTCCATAGCACCGCGCCCAGCCGCTTGATTCCCTCGCGGATGTTCGCCTCACTGGCGTTGCCGTAGCTCAGGCGCATTTCGTTGTCCGGCTTGCGGCGCGTGGCGTCGTCTGCGTAGCACATCGCGCCCGGCACATACAAAACTTCGGCGGCGAGCGCGGCCCGGAACACTTTTGATTTCACGCCGGTCGCCACACTGCGCGGCAAGCGCGCCCAAAAATAAAGTCCGCCTCCGGACTCGTCCCATTTCACGGCGGGCGGAAAATGCTTTTGCAGCGCGGCGCGCATCACGGCGGCTTTGCCCGCGTAGCGGCGGCGCAAAGCGCCGAGGTGTTTCTCGTAGCGGCCGGTGGCGATGGCGCGGGCGAGCGTCTGTTGCAGCAGGTTCGCCGTGCCGAAATCGTGGTTGCCCTTGATGCGCGTGACGGCGGTCAGCACCGGCTCGGGCAGGATGCCGAAGCCCACGCGCAGCCCGCTGGCGAACGGCTTGCTGTAAGTGCCAGCGTAAATCACGCGGTCAGCAAAGCCGCGCACTGACAGCGCGGATTTCACGTCATCGCCGGTGAATCGCAGTTCCCGATACGCCGCGTCTTCGAGCAGGTAGATCGGGTGGCCGGCGGCGCGCTCGTATTTCTTCAGCAGCTTCAGCGCGGCGACTTTCTTTGCGAAGCCCGTCGTGATGCCGGTGGGATTTTGAAAATAGGTAACGAGGTAAAGCAGCTTCAGCCGGGGCAGTTCGCCGCGCCGCTTGAGCGATTCCAAAACACGTTCCAGATGCGCGAGGTCAATGCCGTCCGCCGTCATCCGCACGCCACGCGCGCGGAGGCCGTGGCTCTGGACAATGCCGAGAAAGACGAAGTAGGTCGGGTCTTCCACGATGACGATGTCGCCGGCGTCGCACAGCGCCTCGGCGGTCATGTAGAGCAATTGCTGCGAGCCGTTGGTGATGAGCACGCGGTCGGCGGAATAATTTTTTGGCGCGGAAATGCCGTCGAGTTTTTGCAGATGGCTGGCGGTCCAGGCACGCAATTTCGGTTCGCCGGCGGTGGAGCCGTATTGCAACGCGGGCTGGCCGGTCTGGGGCGAGCGCAGCAGGTCGTTCATCGAATCGCGCGCCTCGCGGACGGGCAGGGAGGCGTTGTCGGTGAACCCGGCGGCGAGGGAAATGAGCTTGGGCCGCGCGAGCGTGGTGGCCATGAGCCAGGAAATGGACGGCGCGGCGGTGCGGCGGGCGAGGGCGGAGAGTGCGGTTTTCATCTCGCGTCACAGCATACTTGTCAGGGACGCGGCGCGCGATAAAGTTTCGGCGTGGCGGAAACCGATCCCCAACCTGAACCGCAACCAGAACCCGCGCCCGAAGCCTGCGCGACCGGCGAATACTGGCGCTGGTGTCCGCGTTGCGGTCACGAATTGCAGAACGAGAAGTGCAAGCTCCGCTGCCCGCGCTGCAACTACTTCATGAGCTGCTCAGATTTCGATTGATGGGAGGGACGCCATTTTGGCGTCCCACTTTCCCAATCATTTTGGGACGGCGGCACGCCGTCCCTCCCAAGATTCAAAACTCCCCTTTGCGGAACGCTTCCATCGTCTCCCACGCGGTGCGTTGCATGAGCTTGCGCTCGGCGTCGGTGAACACGCGCCTGATGGGATTGCCGTCCGGGTCGCTGGTCGGTTTCTTGCGATCCACAATTTTGGTTTCGACCACCTCGGAGAGCGGCAGGCCTTCGGGACTTTTGTTGAAGACCGCCGCGTAAAACAGGCAGGCGGTCAGATAGGCGCCGCACTGGTTTGGGTGGCCGTCGTTCTTGTAGCGGAACGTGAGCGAGGTGCCGGCCTTTTGCAGGCGATACACCGCGAGCGGCACGGGCACGACGAGCGCGCCGGTCTGCTTCGCGAGTTCGGAGGCGAGGCGCACTTCCATCAGGGCGCGCTCCTTTTCAATCGGCTCGGTCACCGGCGCCATGTTCTGCGAGTAGGGCGCGGTGATGTAGAGGATGGGCCGCGTGTTCTGCTGCTTGGCCGCTTCGATGAATTTGGTCGCGTATTTCAGATAGCCGGTTTCGGGATTGGCGCTCACGTCCTGCCAGCTTTGGAGCACGACGTAATTCCACGCGGCGGGGAAATTCGTGCGGCCCGCCATCCACTCCTCGTGTTTCGCAATCGCCGTCTGGATGTTCTGCCGGTCGCCCATCCA
>JAPLTZ010000012.1:31893-32905 GCA_026397895.1 Verrucomicrobiota bacterium
ACTTGGCGAGCGTTTCCATCTCGCCGATGGCGCGCTTGAGGTCGGCGTCGGAAAGCTTTTGAAGGCACAACAGATCCTGGCTGCGGAACAATTCAAAATGCCGGAACATGTCGCGCCCGCCGTAGGTGATGCGCTCGGCGACGAAGTTCGTTCCCGGATTGCCCTCCGTGGCGAGCGTTTTGAAAACGTCCTTCAACTCGTGCCGGAACGTGAAGCTGTTCCCGATGAACAAAAAACTCTGCGTTGCCGGCTTCGCGGTTTCCGCCGCGTTGCCGCACATGGCGGCAGCGAACAGGATTGATACGCCGATTGTTTGAAAGGTTTTTTTCATAGGTTTTGGGAGAATTACTTCATCGCTTTTACCAGCGCCGCCACACGCTTGGCATCCACGGGATTCGCCAGCACGCCGTCGCGTTTCAACGACGAGCCGACAATCACGCCGTCGGCGAGGCGGAGGTAGTCTTGCACGTTGGCGAGCGTCACGCCGCTGCCGAGGAGGATTTTTGCTTCGGGACAAGCACGGCGCACGCGCTCGACGTCGCCGAGGTCGGCGGCTTTGCCGGTGCCGGTGCCGGAGACGATGAGCGCGTCGGCGAGGCCGCGTTCGAGCGTGTCGTTGGCGGCGTCTTCGAGCGACCAGTCGCCGAGCGGCACGGCGTGCTTGACGTGGACATCGGCGAAAATCTGCGCGTGCGGCGCGACGCGCGCCTGCTCGCGGAGCGTGCCGTAGGCGTCGCCCTCGATGAGACCCTGGTCGGTGAGCATCGCGCCGGTGTGGACGTTGACGCGGATGAAATCGCCGCCACACGCGGCGCAAAGTGCGAGCGCGGCGCGGGCGTCGTTGCGGAGGACGTTGAAGCCGAGGGGCAATTTGACGGCGGCGCGGACGGCACAGCCGGCGGCGGCCATGGCAGCGATGGTTTCGGGCGCGACGGCGTTCTTGGTGAACGGCACGTCGCCGAAGTTCTCGATGAAGATGGCGTGCGCGCCGCCGCGTTCGTAGGCGACGGCA
>JAPLTZ010000081.1 GCA_026397895.1 Verrucomicrobiota bacterium
AAGTCCACGAGGCCCCGAAGGGAGTGTTCCAAGTGCCATTGGCGGCCCAGCCGGTCGCAGCTTGCAGCGCCACGAGCACGACGGACAGCCAGCAACCCAACCGCACCAACCAAGGCGCGGGGGACGAGAAGTGTGAGAGACTGATTTTTGGATTCATAAGATTGTGGGCCTTGCGATTCAATTTAGGTGACTGGTTGACAGTGTTGATTAAATGCGTTTCACTTGAATGCCGCTACCTCGCAATTGGCAAATCCTTCCCGGATTTTTGCCAATGTGCTAATTCAACCTCTGAAGTAAATATACGCGAATGTGATGCACACCAGCACGATGATGGAGCAGATGACTTCCAGCTTGCCCCAGCTCGCGCGCGTCTTGGCCTTGTCTTCCGCCGTGGCCGTCGCGAAGGTCAGGCCGCTGATCTGCTTGGCGTCCGGCACTTCCGTCATATAGCTGACGACGATCATCACGATGGCCGAGATGATGGTGATGAGGATGCTGAAGTATTGGAAGTTGATGTTGTTCACGATCCAGAAGAACGAGCCTTCCCGGTAGCTCTTGAACAGTCCGAGGGTGATGGGCGTGTCCACCAACATGCGGAACATGCCGACGATGAACCCGATGATCATGGCCCAGAGACAGCCTTTCGCGTTCAGCCGCTTCCAGAACACGCCGAAGAAAAACACCACGAAGATCGGCGGCGCGAGATAGCCTTGGATGGATTGCAGGTAGCCGTAGAGGCCGTGCGCGCCTTTGACGACGGGAATCCACAGCATGGCGATCACGATCATGACGCCGGTCGCCATCCGGCCCATGCGGACGAGTTCGCTTTGCGTGGCCTTGGGCCGGAGCTTTTCGTAGATGTCCACCGTGAAGAGGGTCGAGCAGGCGTTGAACACGCCGGCGAGCGAGCCCATCAGCGCGGAGAGCAATCCCGCCACCACGATGCCGCGCAGGCCGGCCGGCAACAGGTGCTGCACCATCAGCGGAAACGCGCCTTGGGCGGCGTTCGGGTCGGCGGCAAAGGCGGCGGTGAGCGCGGGCACCTTGTTGCTCTTGACCAGCGCGTAGCAGATCAACAGATACACCGGGAACAGCTTGAGGAAGGCGGCGAAAATGCGGCCCTGCCGCGCGACCGTCTGGTTCGGCGCCCCGAGCGCGCGCTGGACGATGTATTGGTCGGTGCACCAATACCAGAGGCCGATGACCGGCGCGCAGATGGCCATGCCGAGCCACGGGAAGTTCTGGTTGAAATACCACGCCTGCCGGATGGTTTCGCCGGAAGCGGTCTTTTCCCAGACCGGGGACCAGCTGGAAATGACGCCGGGCGGCACCATGGGTTTCCAGAGGTTGAACATGTCAGAGCCGCACAGCGACCGGAGTTCGCCCCAGCCGCCCAGTTTGATCAGCCCGTAACCGGTCAGCATCGCGGAGCCGCCGATGAGGACGACCACCTGCACCGCGTCGTTGTAGACCACGGCGCGCATCCCCCCGATCGTGGTGTAAAGCCCGGTGAGGATGATGACCGAGATGGAGCCGATCCAGAAGCTGTCAATGACCAGGCTGCCGACGGTGATCTTCAATTCGGGCAACAGCGTGCCGAACACCACGCCACCGGCAAAGATGCCCACCGCGATCTTGGACACGATGAACGTGACGATGGACACGATGGACAGCATGTAGCGCGACTTGGTGCAAAAGCGTTTCTCCAGAAACTCCGGCATGGTGAACACCAGCGAGCGCGCGTATAACGGCACGAACACCCACGCCAGCACGAGCAGACACCACGCGTGCAGTTCGTAGTGCGCGAGCGCCACGCCGGCTTTCGCGCCGGGGCCGGCGAGGCCGACGATGTGTTCCGAGCCGATGTTCGACGCGAAGATCGAAGCGCCGATGACCCACCAGCCGAGGTTGCGTCCGCCCAGGAAGTAGTCGGCCGCCGTGTCCTTGTTTTTGCGGATCGCCCACCAGGCGACGCAAAACAGGACGCCGAAGTAGAGGGCGATGACCACCCAGTCAAGACCGGTGAGCATCGAGTGAACCTGGCCAACGGCCAGCATGGGGGATATTTTATTCATGTTTTTATTTTCTGTTTTTACCTGCTTCCATTATTCCAGTCGTCCACAGCGTCACCGGCCCGAGCAACCCGGACTCCAGTAGCGCCGAATCCGGCTTGTAGGGATTCTTCGAAGTCCAAGTGCGCCGCTTTTCTGGCGGCAGCGCCGCGTCACCGATGAGGCGGTTAATCCACAAGTTGGCGACGGTGATTTCAATCTGGTTGTCACGATTACGCAGAACATCTGTGGGAATCGCCACCCGCCATGGCGCGCACCAGACCACGCCAAGGTCGTGCCCATTCAAGCGCACGCGCGCCATGTTCTTAACCATGCCGAGGTCGAGAAACAGTTTCGAGTTTGGTGTTTTGAGCTTCGAGTCCGGCGCGGCGAACGTCTGCCGATACGTCGCCATGCCGGAGAAGAACTTGATTCCCTCCTCCGGACGTTTCGTCCAATCCTCGAGTGTCGCGAAGGTCGCCTGCTCCGGCGCGCTCCACTTCGAATCGAACGTCACCTGCCACGGCCCGGCGATTTCCTGAACGGATTGCACGACGTCAAAATTGGGCGAAGACTTTTCCGGCGCGGTCGCCCGCTTGCGGAACACGATGAAATAGGATTCCAACGGCTCGAAGCGCAGCACCAGCGTGGTGCGTCCATCCTGCACCGCAAACGCCGGCAACGCTCGCCGTTCGCCCGTGACGGGATGCCACATTTCCGGCTGCCGTCCCGCCACGCGAAAAACACAACGCGCATCCACAGGTTGCTCCGCGCGATTCGCGACGAAGTAAATTTCCGTGTCACCCGTAGTTCGGTGCGTGTAGCGGATGGGGCCGTCCGCATCAAAATCCGGCGGCACGCCGGTGGCTTGCAGCACCCTAGCCAGCGCATCGTAGTGCGGATAAAGTGGCTGAACGTCTTGTTTCGATTCGATGGGTGAATTGGTCGCGGACGTGGCTGGGATAATTGATTTTTCAAACTCCGCGCCCCAGAGGATATGACCTTTGCCCGCGCCACGCGGCCCGCCCCACAGTTCCCCCGCCAGTTTTTGCACCTCGGCGTCCGCCTTTGGGAAGTTCGAGAGGCTAGGAGATTTTTTCGGCGGCGCGCCGACCACAGTCGCGCCGGCTTGGACGAGTTCCTTGACCTTGCGCAACAGCGCCGGGGTCATCGTTTCCATTTCCGACAACACCAGCAGACGATAACTCGTGCCGCCGGGGAAAATGATCCGACCTTTGCTCACCTTAGCTTTTGCCAGCAACGTCTCCGGCGCGCATCCATCAAAGTTGTAGCCTCGCCGGTCGGGCGGATTGCCCACCGTGGCCGATGGCGGCGCGCGGAACACATGCGGCGCGCCTTCGCCCGCCAGAAAGAGAATGTCCGCCACCGACTCGCCTTCCCGCAGCAAAAACTGGCAGCGCGAAAGATATTCGTGATATGCCGAAACCAGCGGCCACCAAGTTTGAGTGCGTTCCCAGTGAACGCCATACGGCCCCATCTGCATTCCCGGCCAGCGGTCAAGCACCGGCTGGTGCTGGTAACGATGAAACGCGATGCGGTTAACACCGGCGGCGAAAGCCCAATCGCCGAGTGATTTCATGTTGGCCGGATACGCCTGCCAGTCCTCGCCGGGATTGGACGTGAACGACTCTGCGGCCACAATCTTGCGCCCGCCCGTGTGGGCGATGGACGCCGCCTCAATCACGCTGAAGGTGCTATTGTAGCCAAGCCACCAAAACTCGCACATGGGCACATCCGCCACCGCACCGAGACTCAAGTCGGCGGTGGGGTTCATGTCATAAGGTTCGAGAGAGAAGCTAAGGTCATTTTTGTGCGCCAAAGTTTTGAGGCGTGTAACGTGATTCTCAATCACAAGTTCCTGTGCGGTCTGGCGCAGATCCCAAAGAAACCGCTCGGTGGTTTCCGCACTGTCCACCACGCGCCCGGTATACGCAGGCAGGAAGCGCAGCGGATCATAACCGCGCCGCCTCTGGAACTCCGCGCGAAATTGCTCCGACCAGTTTTGCGAACTCATTTCCCAGCTGTCGAAATGCAGTGTGCTCAACCCGCCCGTCCCCTTTTTGCGCGGCCCGATTTCCTTCAATAGCGTCCCGACGAATTTCTCGAAGTGCGCGTCAATGGCGGCGGGATCAAACTTATCCGTCTCGAAACCCAGCCCCGGCGCGGGCGCAGGGCGCGTGATCTGCCC
>JAPLTZ010000266.1:0-4558 GCA_026397895.1 Verrucomicrobiota bacterium
AATTGCACGCCGCCAGCGGCAGCGCATTCGTGCCCCGCGCCGTGAAGGTGAACGGCTTGAACTTCGAGTGGCCCCGCACCGTCAGCGAGCCGTAATTCATCGGGCCGCTCGGCGCCGTCACGCCATTGGTGGCCAGCAGCGTGGCGTTCAGGCTGGCGACATTCGTCCCGCCGGCGGCGCGGAACGCGAAGAGCACCGTGACGGTTTCGTTGGTGTCAATTATGCCGTTGGGCGCGCCCGCGCCGGTCTCGGAGATCAGCGCCGCGCCCGCCGGGACGACGAGGCTGCCGCTGCTGTCGAAGATGGTGAGCGTGGCCACGGACGGCGCCACCGTGCTGGCATTGGTGACATTGAGCAACTGCAACAGCACCGTCTTGTTGGCCTGCACGATGGTGTTGTCAATCACCGGCACCGTGAAGCTCCGGCTCGTCACGCCGTTGGTGAAGACCAACGTGCCGTTGGTAGCAACGTAATTCAGCCCGGCGATGGCCGTGCCGTCGGTGGCGAGGAAGTCCACCGCCACGGTGCTGTTGGTGTAGCCGGTGCGGAGCACGTTGATGACCGCCGCCACGCCGTTCTTGTAGACCGTGTAGCCGGCACTGGAGAAGCGCAGGCCGGAATTGCTGTCCACGATGGTCACCACCTGGTTGCTGGGCGCGACCAGCCGGCCCGGCGCCGTCGCGTTGGTGAGGCAGACCGTGAAGGTGCGGTCGCCGGTCAGCGCGCTGCCGTTGAGAATCGGAATAGTGAAAGTGTTCGTGGCAATGCCGTTGGTGAAGACCAGCCGGCCGCTGACCGCCACATAATCCTGCCCGGCCACCGCCGTGCCGTTGGTCGTGAAATAATCCACCGAGAGCGGCACCGTGTTGGAATCCACGATGACCGGCTCGACGCCCGGGTTGGAGCAGACGACCGTGATGACCGCCGTGCCGGCGTTCTTGAGCACGCTGAACGCCGCGTTGGTGAAGCTCAGGCCCGCATCCGCGTCCTGAATGACCACAACCGAGTTGCTCGGCGCAGTAATCACCGCCGGAACGCCGGGATTGGACAACCGGACGCTGAACCGCAGATCGCCGGTCACCGCCGGATCGTTGACCACCGGGATCAGGATCGTCTTGAGCGATTCGCCGTTGGTGAAGGTGAGCGTGCCGGTGGTGTTGGAGTAATTGACGCCGGCCAGCGCCGTGCCGTTGGTCGTGGCGTAGTCCACCGTGGTGACGCCGGTGGTGACGTTGAGGCGCAGCACGTTCACGGACACCACGCCCGCCGCTTCGCTGACGGTGTTGGTCGCCAGCGCGAAGGCCAGCCCCATGTCGTTGTCCTGGATCGTCACGCTCGCGTTGGTCGGCGCGATGAGCGACGAGCCGCCCGTGGGGCCGGGCAGCGCCACCGAGAAGTTGACCGGGCCTTGCACGAGATTGTTGTCAATGAGCGGAATCGCAATCGTCCGGCTGGTCACGCCATCGCCCAGCGTGGTGGTGCTGGTGGTGCTGACATAATTGATGCCCGGAGCCGCCGTGCCGAAGACGGTGGTGTAATTGACGGAGACCGGCCCGGACGAACCGTTCGTCCGCACGATGGTGAGCAGCACGCTGCCGTCGCCCTCGTTCGCGGTGTAGCTGTTGGTGGCCAGGCTCAATTCGCCCGGCGCGATGACCGTGTCGAGGATGGTCAGCACGGCGTTGGTGGGCGCGGACAGCAGCGTCCCGACCGCGTTGCTCAGGAGCATCGTCACCGTCAGATTGCCGGTGGGCAGCGGGTTGTTGAGAATCGGAATGTTCACGGTCGCCTGCGCGTCGCCGGGGTTGAACGTGACCGTGCCGCTGGTGGGCGTGTAATCCGTGCCGGCGGTCGCCGTGCCGTTCGTCGTGGTGGTGAAGAACACCGTGGCGGCACCGTTCGTGGTGCCCTGCCGCACGACGATGATAGCGGCGTTGCCGGTCAGGGCGTTCTTCGCGACGAAATAATTTCCCGTGCTGAAGGCCACCGCGCTGTCCACGTTCTGGATGGTCAGCACCGCCGTGGCTTGGTCGCCCAGCCCGGCAGGCGCGGTCGGGTTGGACAGCGTGAGGTTCACGGTCAAGTCCGGCGTGATGACGAGGTCATCCGTCACCGGCACGGCAATCGTCTTCAGGACTTCGCCGGGCGGGAAGGTGATGTCCTGGGTCACGTCGGTGTAGTTGACCCCGGCAGCGGCGGTGTCGTCGGTGGTCGCCAGGTTGACGAGAATGTCGCCGGAATAATCGGGGTTCGGCCCGGCGGTGCCGCCGGTGCGGCGGACGTTGATGAGCGCCTGCAGACCGTTTTCCGCGACCTGATAGCCGGCGCTCGTGAATTCAAACGCGCCGGATCCGGTCTGCGAGCCGCCGTAAATCCGCGCGATGCGTTCGTGCGCCGCGCCGTTGTATTCCGT
The DNA here is from genome assembly GCA_026397895.1 of Verrucomicrobiota bacterium. Classification (GTDB taxonomy): domain Bacteria; phylum Verrucomicrobiota; class Verrucomicrobiia; order Limisphaerales; family JAFMIX01; genus JAFMIX01. Next base: position 2,414 of record JAPLTZ010000266.1, read on the forward strand.
GAACGCGCCGCCGATGACGATCATCTCGTCGGCGGGCTGCACCAGCGTGGCGTAGACCGCGCCGTTGGCGCCGCTGCCGAAGTTGATGGTCGGGTCGGTCGTGCCGTCATACATCAGGCGGGTGATGCCGTTGCGGGTGACGCCGCCGGCCTGCGTGAACTCACCGCAGACGACGATGCTCTGATCCGCCTGCATCGCCAGCGCGTTGACCGGCCCGTTGGGGCCGTCGCCAATGGCGGTGGCAAAATAGTCGTCGATGATGCCGTAATGCGTGCCGGCATCGTCATAATCGTAGAACCGCGCCACGTGCGGGGAATAAAGCGGCCCAATCACGTCGGAGACGTTCGTGAAATCGCCGCCGATGACGATGTTGCCGTCGTCCTGGATCGTGATGGCGCGGACGATGCCATCCGCCCCGAGGCCGAGGTTGAAATTGGTGTCCACCGAGCCGTCCGCATTCAGGCGGGCGAAGTGCGCGGCGGGAGTGTCGTTGATGTTGTTGAACGCGCCGCCGATGAGCACCTTGCCGGCGAACGGCGAATTGGTGGGATACGCCGCCACGGCATACACGGTGCCGTCCGGCCCGGTGCCGGAACTGAACTGGGAATCTACCGTGCCGTTGTCATTGAGCCGGGCGATGTAGGGCCGCGCGGCGGCGTTGATCAGGTTGAACCCGCCGCCGACGATGAGCTTGCGATTGTCGCCGACGAAGGTTTCGGCCAGCGCATAGACAGCGCCGTCCGCGCCGGAGCCGGAGTTGAAGCTGGTGTCCAGCGTGCCGTCGGTCATGACGCGCGCGAGGCGGTTGCGCACGACGCCGTTGATGGTGGTGAAATATCCGCCCAGCACCACGCGATTGTCGGTCTGGCTGGCGAGCGCAAATACGGAACCGTTGGCCCCGGCCAAGCCGTGCAAGAATCCATCGCTGTCCAGCGTGCCGTCGATGTTGAGCCGGGCCAGATAGTTCCGCACCGCGCCGTTGACGGTGGTGAAGTTGCCGCCAGCCACCAGCTTGCCATCGGTTTGCTGGGCGAGGGCGAAGACGTTGCCGTTCATGCCGGGCGTGGCGTCGAACGTGGAATCTGCCAAACCGGGCGGGCGGTCAAAGTTGACGTCCACGATGTGAATGAGCGCGGTGCTCACCGGCCCCAGCGCGGTGCCGGGGTCGGGGCTGTTGTTGAACAGGTCAACATAGAAATAGAAATCTGCCGGCGGCAGATTCGAGGCACCGTCGGGCAAAATCGGGATGATGAAAGAAGCCGCCGCTTGGCCGGGATCAAAATACAGCGTGCCGGCGGTGTATTCGTAATTGACGCCGTCAACCGGGTAAGGAGCGCCGTCATCGGAGGTTTCCACATCCACGCTGGCCGAGCCGAGCAGCGAGCCGGTGCGGGTGACGGTGATGGTGGCGTAACCGCCGTTCTCATTCACCACGTAATCGGCGCGGCTGAACTGGAAGGTGCCGTAGCTGTTGTCGTTGTTGATGGTGACGACGGCGGCTGAAGGCGTGAAGACGGTGTTGGTGAACAATCCGGGGTTGCTGGTGCCGTTCTGCGTGGGGCTGGACAGGCTGACATCAAATTGCTTCGTGCCGCCGATGGAGCTGTCGTTGAGCAGCGGGATGGCGATGACGCGGGAGGAAACATCGCCGTTGTTCCAAGTGAGGTTGGTGCTGACAGCGGTGTAGTCCGTGCCAGCGAAGGCGGTGTTGTCGGCGGTATCAAACTGGACGTGCAAGGTGCCCTTGCTGCCGACCGTGCGGCGGACGGTGACGTAGGCAGTCCGGGTGCTCAAGTTGACCTGATAATCGTTGGTGTTGAAGCTCAGGAAGCCAGGGAAATTGGGGTTGATGATACGCAGTTGGGCGCTGGTGTTTCCAAGCGAGGCAACGCCGTTGGCGGGCGCCTGCAGGTTGGAGAGCTGTAGGTTGACGAATTTTTCCACCGCGCTGATGTAGTTGGTGACAAGCACTCGGACAGTGAAGGCGTTGCTCGTGACACCATTGAGCAGATTGAGCGTGCCGCTGGCGGCGTTGTAGTCGCTGTTCAGCACGGCGGTGCTGCCGTTGGTCGTCGTCGCGTAATGGACGGAAATCTGGCCGTAGTTGCCGTTGGAGCGGGTGACGCTGATGGGCACATTTCGGAT
>JAPLTZ010000266.1:4592-9956 GCA_026397895.1 Verrucomicrobiota bacterium
CATTTCGGATGCTGCCGACGTAATCAGTCTTGCCAAATCCAACGACGCCAGATTGGTGATGATCATCCACAATGTTGAGCGGCGCGGAGGAAACGCCCAAGGCCACGCCGAGCGGCATGTTCTGGCCGCCGAGATAGAACAGGTCGGAGTTCCCCGGATTGTTGAGCTGGAATTGCGCGCTCAAATCACCGGAAGTCGTGGTGTTGTTGATGACGCTGACAATCACCTGCGAGGCGGTATCGGTGCCCAACACGCGGAAGGAGTCGTGGAGAAAGGTGTTCGTGCCGAACAGACCGTCGCTGTGCATGCGGGTGAACGGGCGCGAATTCGCCAGGCTGCCCCAGAACTCCCAACTGACGCCATACACCGGCGCGGGGCTGTTGTAATAGAAATCCAAACCGCTCTGCGCCAGACCGGGCGCGACGGAGAAGTTCGCCGTGGCGTTGCCCAGATAACCGTTGGTCCGCAGCAGGCTGACATACAATGCCGATCCGCTCTTGCCGACCGAGTAATTATCAAACAGCAGCCCGATGTTGCCGGGGCCGGGCGTCGCGCCGCCGACGAGACGGGCCACGTTGCTGCGGTTGCGGATGCCATCGCGGGTGTGCGGGACCGTGGCCTGATTGATATCCAGACTGTCCGGCCGCACTTTGGCATCAAACTGCCCGCCGCCGACCTGATCGAATGAGCCGCCGATGATGACGCCGCCATTGGGCTGGACGGCGGAACTGAAGACGGTGCCCAGCGGGTCGCTGAAATACCGGCGCGGCAGACCGGCGAACTGGTTGTAGGCGGTGTCGAGGAAGGTGGTGTCCACGGTGCCGTCGCCGTTCAAACGGGCGAAGCCGAGGCGGTGAGTGCCGTTGACGGAAGTGAAAGCACCGCCGACGTAAATGGTGCCGTTGGTCTGCGCGTTCAAATGGAACACCGTGCCGTCCACGCCGCTGCCGTTGAAGAAATTGGTGTCCAGCGCACCGCCCGTGGTCAGGCGGACCAGCCGGTTGAAGTTCAGATTGTTGAAGTGCGTGAATTCGCCGCCAGCCAGCAACTTGCCATCCGGTTGGACACTCAAGGCGTAAACCGTCCCGTCCGCCCCGGCATTCGGATTGAAAGTGGTGTCCACCGCGCCGGATGCCAGGAGGCGGGCGATGTGATCCTGCCCGGCAATGCCGCCGACGGCCGTGAAATCACCGCCGACGTAGAGCTGGTTGGCCGCGCTGGACTGGACGCTGGCCGTGTAAAACCAGGCCGTTCCGGGGATGCCGCTGCCCTGGTTCATCACAATGGTGATGACGTTGGTCGTCAATCCGTTGGTCGGACCAAAAGGAACCACCGCCCGCCCGGTGCCGGCAATCATGCCGGAATCATAGAGCAAAACCCCGTTGGTGCCGCCGTAATAAACCCGCAAATCGTCCGGCACAAAGGCCATGTCATAATCCACGGTCAATACGCCGGAATCCGCCCCGACGTTGACGGTGTTGTCATCTTCCAAATCCGTGCCGTTGGCAGTGCGGTCAATGGAGATGAAGGTGCCGTTTTGCTCGGCCAAAGCGTAGATGGGCGCGGTGAACGCGTTGCTGGCGTTGAACGAGGAATCCAGAGAACCGTCGCTATTCAAGCGGGCGATGTTTTTGCGTGGGACGCCGTTGTAGGACGTGAAATCACCGCCAATGACAATCTTGCCATCAACAGGCTGCCGATACACGGCCCAGACCGGCCCGTTGGCGCCCGCGCCGGGATTGAAGGTCGCATCCAACGCGCCGCTGCTGGTGAGGCGGGCGACGTTTCCGCGCGGCACGCCGTTGAAGGAGGTGAAGCTGCCCGCAATCACAACGTTGTTGTTGTCAGGGTCCAGCGCGAGATCATTGATGAAGAGCGGCAGATCGGTGTAGCCGGCAATCGCGCCGATGCCGGAACCGGGATTGAAGGAAGTATCCAACGACCCGTCTGCATTGATGCGGGCGACGCAGTTCCTCGAAAATCCGTTGTAGGAAAAGAAATCGCCGACGATGACCGACTTGTTGTCGCTCTGCGCGGCGACCCCGTAAACCTGGCCGTCGGTGCCGGGATGCGTCATGTTGGGCGGCGAGGTGATCACCTGCAAACCATCCAGGTTCAGATTGAAATCAGCATTGAATTCCTGGTCCACGGAACCGGCGGGCGCGTTCCGATCTTGGAACAGCAGCGTGACGGTGGTTTCGCCAATCATGCCCACATCTTTTTTTACCACGCCGGAAGAATCCGTGGTGTAAAGCTCGATATGAAAATCCTCGTCGAACTGCGACAGGCCGTTGTTGTAGACCGTGAAAGTCAGCGACTGCCGCTCGACTACATTGGGTTTCTTCGTTCCGAACACCACATCGCCGGTGTAACCACCGGAGAAGGTGTAGTCAGGATCGCGGCCCAAAACCTTGGCGGTGATGTCGGCGGGATCGGGCGTGGCATAGTCGGAGCCGGGCATGAGCGGGAAATATATGTTCTCCTCGGTGTCAAAGCCCTTCACGCTGGCCAAGATTGGATAACCGCTGGTGACGCGGTATTGGATGGTGATGGCATTGGTATCGGTGCCACCGCGATTCACAAAGATCGTGTAGGACTTGGTGGCGTTCGTCGTGCCGGGCCGGGTGACGCGATAATTCGCCAGGTCAAAGTTGAACACGTTCGTGGTCACCCAGTTGGTCGTGGCCGGAATGGTGTTGGTGCGGATGACCCGGTCCACGCCGATTGGAGAAACCTTGTTGTTCAAAACCCGCACCGCAATCTGGCCATACACCGGGTCCACGCGCGGGTCGGAAACGTCCGTGGTTTCGGAGGCATCCAATTGCGCTGCGGTCAGGGTCACGGCGAAGGCATGGTTGCCGTGCTGATTGATGTAAACGGGGAGCGGATTGGGCAGAACCGGGATGTTAATCGATTTGCTCATTTCAAAATCATCGAAAATGAGCGTGCCGGTGACCGCCATATAATCAGTGCCATCCACCGCCGGCTCGTCGCCGTTGGGCAGAAACCCATCCGCATCCGCGAAATCGGCCAAGTCCGTCGTTTCGTAATCCACGGCAATACGGCCAGAATAGCCGCCCACGCGCGTGACGGTGACCCGCGCGTAGCCCTCGGTTTCGGCGCACTCGTAGAACAACATCGGATTGCTGTTCGCATCCACCAAGCCGCCCAGCTCTACTTTTTCAGAAGCAAACCGCAGTGCGCCGGAGGAATGATAGGCCCAATTCAACGAAATCGTCCCGGTGGCCGACTTGGGCGGCAGTTGCTGTTTCGTATCCGCCGCGAAATAGTAGGTAACGCCTTTTTTGGCGATGAAGCGGACAACACTCGGTCCGGGAAAAGGTGAGCTTTGCGGAATAACGAAGCTGCTGATGGTCACCGGCGGATTGTTGTTGGCGTTGAATGAATAGAAATTCTCGGCAAACACATTGAATTGAAGCGGATTGTTGGGATAAAGGTCGTCGTTGCCCGCGACCTGATACAGGTCGGTCACGTCATTGCCCGCGAACACCGCGAGCGTGGTATCGAGGGGCATTCCGGAAGCATCCACGCTACCTATCGTATCCACCGTCACTTCGGCGCTGTCCGGGGCGTCCTCCGGCGGAGTCCACTTGAACCACACCGGCGCGTTGGGCGCCTGGCCGGCGATGTTGATGCCGTCCACGTCGCCGCCGCTGGAGTTGTCCACGCTCTGGGTGCCCCACAGACCGGTGACTTCCGTCGCCGTGGAAAAATCAAACTGCGCCCGCCCGGTGCTGCACAGCAGGCCGGCCAGAATCGCGCCCAAACCCAGCCCCGCCCGGCGGATGTCTCCGCGCAACCGGCGGCGGCCCCATATGGCAAATCGTTGCATAATATCTTTGGTCATGTTGCTTAAGGCAGTTGCGGGTCCACCTGCACCCGGTAATACCGCGGCACAGCCAGATTGACTAGGTCAGTCACGGTCACCGTCGCCGGCGCGGAAGGATACGGGAGCGGCGAGAGGAAATTGGTCAGGTTCTGCCAGGCCTGCGTGAGCAGGTTGGTGCGGTAGAAAACGTAGTTGGTCGAGTTGGGGATGGTGCTCCACTTGAGCACCGCCTTGAGCGGCGGATAATTGGAAAGCGTGAGCGAAAAGTTCAACTGGCTCGCCAGAAAGAACGGCGTCGGGTCCTGGCCGTTGACGATGCCGTCGCCGTCGGTGTCCTCGGTGGTGCTTTGCGCGAGGGCGGCGTTGACGACATTGGTGGTGCCGCCGTAGAGTAGGCGGGTATCCAGCGGAGATGGTCGTTGTTTTTGTGGTTGAGTTTTTCGGCGTAGGAGACGCCGTTCACCACAGCCTGCGCGTAGTAGATGAACACGTTGGGACTGATGCTCAGGCTGGTGTAGAAATCACCGGCCGGATTGCGATTGGTGGCGAAGTTGCGCAATTCGAGATAGTCCACATACAGCGCGTTGGTCTCGCCGGGACGCGGGTTGAAGGCGAACTGACTGTTCGCCCCCTGCGCGTCCAATATCAGCCGTCCCACCGCCGCGTTGTTGGAGAAGCCGGCGACCGACACGCCGCGATCCAGCCCCGACCAGAGGTTGAGGTTCTGTTTGTTCGGGCCGGGAATGGTGTTGGTGATGGTCGTGCCGAGCAGGTCGCAGACCGTCGGCTTGATGGGCAGCGAGAGGCCGTTGACGACGCTCAACACCGCGCCGCTGCCGAGCGTCCAGATGTTGCCGTTGGTCACGCCGTTGTCGGTGAGCAGGTTGGTCGCCGTCAGGTTCAGGCCGCCGCCCGCCTGCAACACTGTGTTGCTGGTGTTCAAGTTGGCGGTGGTGATGGCGATGTCGGTGATGGCGGTGATGGTGCCGCGCGCCAGATCTGTGTCCAAGGATTTCAGGGTGAACGCCGCCCCGAGGTTCGCGAAGGAGCCGGAGTTCTGGAAGTTGTCCGCCCAGATGGTCGCGCCCCGGACGGCAATCAGCCCGGAGTTGATGAAGACCAGATAATTGCTGCCGGTCGCCGCCGTGCCGAACGTCTGCCCGGCGGTCAGATTCCGGATGGCGCCGTTGTTGGTGAGCCAGCGCACGCGCGGCACCGAGTTGGCCCATGAGAAGGTGGTGGACGCCAGATTCAATTCCCCAGCGGCGGAGATTGCGCCGTTACCATAACCGTTGGTCGTGATGGTCAGGCGCTGGGCGTCAATGGAAAGATTGCGATAGACGTTGAAAGAGTCGCTGATGACCAAATCGTTGGTGGCGTGGAGGATGAGATCCTGCACATAACCGGGAGACAACGGGGACAGGGTGCTGTCCACGAGGAGAACGCGGTATTCGTAATTTGTCCCGTTGGCGGAATCAAACCACTTGGTGTTCCACGCCTGCAAGTTGCCGCTG
>JAPLTZ010000266.1:9971-13337 GCA_026397895.1 Verrucomicrobiota bacterium
GGCAGGGCTGGATGCCACAGGTTCGAGATGACCAGCGAACCGTTGGTCACGCCCAGCCGGATGTCGGCGTAGGGCGCGCTGATGTTGGCGCCGACGTTGCCGCTGAAATGGTTGGTGCTTTCGAGCGACAGATAGTTTTCGCCGTAAATCTGCGCGAGGGCCAGGTCCAGATTGGTGGCGGCGGCAATCTGGATGCGGCCGGGCAGGTTCGTCGGGCTGCCGTTGACCACCTTGTTGGTGCCGATGGTGGTCGTGATCACGGAGGCGCTCAGATACGCATAGCTGTTGCTCACGATGCCGGGGCGGAAGGCTCCCGCGAAAGGCAATCCATTCGTATGAGGCGCACCGGGAGTGGGGGCGTTGGTCTGGGCAAACGTGTAATTGCCCGGGATGCCGTTGTTGATGTTGGCGTTGGTGGTAACATCCATCACACAGGAAAGGTAAAAATAATTGGTGCTGGTCACGCCGGTCTGCGGATCAACATAGACCCCGGACCATTCCACATGCGCCCCGCCTTTGCCGACATCGCTCGGATACAGGAAGGCGCGGGTATTGACCGCAGGATTGTTGTTCTGCAGAAAAATGGCGCGCACCAGCACATTGGAAGGGTTTCCATTCACCGGCAGGGCCAGATAGTAGGGCGCCGAATTGAACAGATCCAACGTAAGCTGCGTGCCGACGTGGTTGGTAAACGTGGAAGACCTGGCGAAGGTGTCGGCTAGGTTCTGATCGGGCGCCCAGGCGGTGTTGCTGCGGACCGGACAAATCCCTTTCCCGTAATCCTGACTGGTCACGCCGTAGGTGCTGTTGAGGAACGAACTCAATCCCGCCATCGCCAGCACGCTGCGGCTCAAATCCACGTTTTTGCCGCTCAACTGCAACCCGCTGTCCGTGGCCATGCTGATATTGCCGGGGTTGGCGATGTTGGTCGCGGAAACGATCAGCTTGATGCCGCAACTGATCGTCCCGGAATTGAAATAATTCGCCGCCATCCGCTGATTCGGAAACTCCATGTCAAACCCACCGCCTCCAAACATGGTGCCGGTGTTGGTGTAGTTCAGGGTGTTGTCCGTTGTATAGAGCGCCAAATTAGGCAGTGTGACATAAAAATCCCCCGTGTTGATGAAATTGGTGGCGTCCACCTGGGGCGCGACATCCGGCGGGGAAATCACCGTGCCGTTGTTTTCATAGACGGCATCGGCCCCCAGCGCGGCGCGCAGCAGCGCCCCGCTCAACAGCCCGCAAATTAACTTGCACTTCATATCGTTCAAAATCTGTTTGTTCGCGGCCCCGCCGGTCACGGGTTGATCGTCAGGGTGTAAGTCCGTTCCACAAACCGCACCCCGGCATCGGTCAGCCGGATGGTGATGTCGTAAATTCCCGCCGCCCCGCCGGCCGGCACACCGGACACGACGCCCGATGACGCCGAAAGCGCCAAGCCCGCCGGCAAGCCGCTGGCCGACGTCGGCGCGATGGACCAAACGTAAGGCGCCGTCCCGCCGGTCACGGTGAAGCCGCTGAAGGCGTTGGTGTAATTCACCCCGACCATGCCAACCGGCAAAGCCGTGCCCGCCGGGCTAATCTGGATCAGCACCTGGTTTTCGAGATTCAAGATGCTCGTGCCGTTCGGATAGATGACCGGGACATTGGTGCTGCCATCGAAGGAGCCCCAGATCAACCCCTGAATGGCGTTGGTCTCCACGAGAAAGTCAGGCGAATGGTTGAGGTAGATGGGGCCGACTTTGTTGAAGGTGAAAACGTTGCCCGGATTGAGCGTGCCCGGCCCCGCCAGACCGGCAGACGCGTTGTTGCTGTTGAAACTGATGCTCCGCGCGACAAACACCGTAAGCAAATCCCGCGCGGTAATCAAAAAATCCGGCCGGGTGACCGTGCGCAGGATTTTTTGGGGATACAGCGTGTTGTTCGTGATCGCGTTCAGTGTGTAGGTGTTGGTGATGGGAGTGAAATACGAATTGAACAGCGAGTCGTAATCGCGGCGGACGTATTGCACCCGCTCAATCCCCTGCCGCAACGCCGCCGTGTTGGTCGGGCAGGTGACCGGATGGATGATGAAGGTGTTCTGCGGGTAGCTGTAGACCAGGCTCTGGGAATACTGCTGCCCGTTCACGTTGGTCGCGCCGGCGGAATTGGTCGCCACGGCGATCACGTTCGTGACGGATATCGTCTTGGTCAACTGCGTGGAAACGATGGAAACCCCGCACTGGTTCGTCGGAATGATGAAATAATCGCCGAACACGCCGTTGGTCAGCACCACGCGGTTGGCGACATTCGTGCAGACCTGCCCCGGCAAGGCATACGCGCCGCAGTTGGCGGAGTTCACCGTGGTGGTCAGGAAGGTGACGTTGCCATTGGTATAATGCGGGAGTGAATCAATGTAAGTCGGCCCGGTCAACAGATTGCCGTAAGCGTGCGAATACCGCTGCACAATATTGGTGTCACGATTGGTGGATGAAATCAAATGAGCCGCCGTCCCGGCAATGTCCCAAGGATAATTCGTAAAATAATAGTTCACATTCGTCGTGACCACGTTCACCCAGTAATTCGAACTGCTGGTGATCACCAAGCTGGGGAACAAGACCGAAAGCTCGGCATCGCTGTTGGTCAACGCCGCCGCTACAAAGGCAGCGTAATCCGCAGTGGTCAGCAATTGTGTCGAATTATTGGTGGTGACCGTGGCCGTGGTCGCCCCGGCGCTTTCGATGTTCAGGTTGTTGGTGCGCAACATATACCTCAACCCGCCGATATCGTCCCGCGTCAACCCCGTAAAATAGCCGCCCGGCTCCACGGCCCACGACGCGATGGCGGTGTAGGAATTGGCCAGCGGGTCCACCAAAAACTCCACCGCATCAGCCAATGGAGGTGTGCCCTGACATCTTTCAATGATCGCATAGGTGTAAAGCGTTCCATTCACATAACTGGAGGGCTGCAACTGGTCGAGCGGAGTGAAATAGGGTTCAAAGTTCCGCTTGATGACCGTGTAAGTGACGTCTCCCGGACATCCGCCCGGCCCGACCAGCCGGCTGCGCAGCGTCCAAGTGAACCGATCTGGCTCGGCCAGACCCGCCTGCTCCGCCAGCAGGGTCATCGTCATGGACTTCAAATCATACAACTCCAAGGACTGCGCCTTGTAATTAAACCGCTTGGCTTCCAGCGGCCATTCCGACAGATCCGCAGTGTAGGTCGAAACATTGGTCAGCGCATTGAAAACACTGAACGCCGAATCCACCGCCGCCACGCCGCTCGCCCCGAAGTAATCCAGAAAATTCTGGTCGTAGGAGTAATACAGGATCGGCGTGTTCTGGCGATATTCCGCGCCGATGTTCATCGGCCCGCCCAGGTCGCCCC
>JAPLTZ010000266.1:13381-14208 GCA_026397895.1 Verrucomicrobiota bacterium
CCCGCCCAGGTCGCCCCCCAAATGGTAGGCGATCTCCGGCACCTGATAGGTCTCAAACGGCCCCAGCAACGAAAAAGCCGCGGCGAACTGCACGCCCAGCCCAAGCAACGCCGGCCCGCAAAATCGCTGTAACATTCGCACCATAAAAATATTCATTTAGCGTATCCGCAAAATCCGGTAAAAACCCGCGCCGCCACCGCCGACAGGCGCTGAATCCGTCCCCCCCGCCGCAAAACGCGGCCCGCCCACATTCGTCCACTGTCCGAAATTCGCCGCCGCCTGCACCTGATACAACAGGCCGGCCTCCGTGTTCCAATCCAAGAACAAGCCCTGCGCCGTGGTGCGCAAACGCACGCGCAACACGCTGGCCGCGTTCGTCGGGTTCGTGCCCGCCAGCCATTCGTTCAGGTTGGACACCCCGTCGCCGTCGCTGTCCGCGTTGGGCGAAGGCCAGGTCCAGAACGCCGAACCCCAATACGCCGTCATCCATTCCTGCGGAATCACGCCGTAATACCACAGCGCGCTGAACGTCGCGTTCGTCGTCGCGGCGGAAAGCGGCGATTGCCGCCCGTCGGCCAGCACATATTTCAATTGGAAATAATGCGTGCTGCCCGCCGCCAGCCCGGACATCGTCCACCAATTGTCCGTCACCGTCGCCGTCGGTGCCGCCGCGCCATCGGCAAAAACTTGATAACCGGCCACGGAGTAGCCCTGCAACACCGGCCACGTCACGCTCAACGCGTTCGAGCTCAGCACCGTCACAAACGGCGCGTCCGGCGCCGGCAACGGCTGGTTGGTGGAAGCGAACCGCTGCGCGTTGATGTCCA
>JAPLTZ010000404.1 GCA_026397895.1 Verrucomicrobiota bacterium
ACGACCACTTGATTGGTGCCGGATTGCGAAAGGGTCGGACGCCAGGTAAAGACTCCGCTGACCTTATCAATTACCGCGCCTGTGGGAGCACTGAACAAATTGAAATTCAAAGGCTGCGGCGTCGCAGTTATGGACAGAACCAAATTTGATCCGGACATGATTGTCTGCGTGGGTATCGGCGCGATGCTGGGGGTAACAACAAACACAAACAATGGGGAATTGGTGTTCCGGTCATCGAGAATATTTGGAATATTCGGCACGATGTTTGTTGCAAGGGAGAAGAACGGGGCGCTATTCGTGACGAAGTTGTTCGTCCTGAATCCATTGGTGCTCTGCCAAACGGTGTTCAAGACATGAATTCCGGCATGCAAATTAGTGCGCGGGTCAATAATCGTCCCCCCGCTCAACACTATGGCTCTGGCGTTTTCAAACACCATTCCCTGAATGTCGTCGATATAGCTGTTCACCGTGTCCGAACTTTGGATTTGATTATTGATCAGAGACAAATTCGAGACCGACGAGGCGTGAATCGCTACGGTCGCCCAGTTGGTGATGATGTTGTCCTGAATGATAATGTCGCGCACGCAAATGCCCTTCGCATCTACGAATTTGCCAGACGTACCAGACCTAAACGAGGCTATCCTGATTGAGCCGTCACTATAAGGATCGGCGTAACCACAGCCATCAATGATATTGCTACGAATCGTGATGCCGCTGGCCACCGGACCTTCCCACCAAGCCGGGCCGGACTCGTTATCAACCAAGATTCCACTCATGCTTGCTCCGGTAATCCGATTGCTGATCACAATGCCGGAGGAGTGCAGCAGCAGGCCGCGCGCGCGATGGGGATTTATTACATTATTTGAAATCACATAATCTTTGCCGCTCGCACTCAAATTGTATAGGGAATCGGAATTGCTAAGGCCGGTGCCATTCGTCATTCCCGAAATGGGCACGTCCAAGGTCAGTTGATAGTTTGTCCCACCAACCAAGACTACATTTGTGGCAGTGGCCTCTCCGCGAAAGCTGCCGTTTACAGGGTCTAAGACCTGAATCCGGTCGCCGGATAGGATAGGCACTAAACTGGCAGCAGCTTCCACCGTGATGGAAGTGCTGGAAGCAACCTGTAAAATCGGGGTAGGTGTGGACAAAATATCCACAATGTCATCATGAGTGGCTTCGAAATAATTGTCGGCAATTACCGGACCTTTGCGTGCCCACTTGCAGCCAATGCCACCGCCCGCAGCGAGCAACCGCCCAGAGCCTGCAGGAACTGAAATCGAGCAATTGCGAACCTGCATACCCTCGCCTCCTAGCTGCGAAATTGAGGCACCTGGCGCTGCATTCACAGTAACATTTGCAACCAGGAAATTGGTGCAAGTCTGGAAATAGAAGCCATTCCTAAAGTACTGGGCAATGTAAACGAAACGGTTGCTCACAGCGATTTGCAAACGGACAACGTTTGTGTTCTCTGGCGTGAACCGATAGGTTCTTCCGCTGACATTCGTTGGAGAAGAACTCATCCTCACTTGATCAACCGTTCCCGCTTTTTGAGTGGGCTGGGATTTGGTCTGATCCATGATCATCCCCCACTGGTTTGTGAACCGCACCTCGTCGGGTAGCGGATAGTCGGCGTCAACAATCACGTCAAAAGTGCCCGCATTAGGGTTGATGTTGGTAATGGTTCCCTGCGTGAAGTGGAGCGGGGCGTAATCAAGCGTGATGCCACTTACCGAGCAGTTCGTGCCGTATAACCAACGCAATCCTCCGGTTAGCGGATCGGTTACGATGAGTGTGGTGTTCGATCCCTGCAAGGACAGACCGTTGGCGTAGGCCATATTCAAACAATAGCCGGTGTTTGTATCGAGTGAAATGCGATACATGCCGGGTTGGAAAGAAACCACACTGCCAGGTCCATCCGCGATTGCCGCTTGAATGGCGCGGCGAATTGCCGGAGCGGCATCACCTGGATCGTTGGTAATAGCCCCATACGCCTCCACTGAAAAATTCGTTTTCACGACCGTCACTTGGAGCTTTGTGCTACTATCGGTGATCTGGAACGTGGCGGCCCTGCCACCACCGCCGGGGCCGAGGTTTACATAGCTAAAATCTGTAGCGTTGAAGTTAGTGATGATGATCCCGTCCGCGAGGACAAAGGTGCCGGTGCTGGTGCTGCCGGCAAAATCAAAACGGAACACGCTACCGTTGCCCTTGGTGAATTGTCCTGTCATGTGCAGGTTGGTTTGTCCGGAGGCGAGTTTGAAAACCCAATCGGTGTTGGAAGATGCGGTTGTGCCGCTGCTCCACGTCACATTGCCGGCATTCAACTGGCCGCTGCCCCCACTGCCAGACGAAATGATGCCGCTCACCTTAATCGTGCCGCTAACGGTGCCGGTGCCGCCCAAGGTGGCACCGGTCGCCACAGTGACCTCCTTGCTTGCTAGCGAGCCATTCACGAGCAACGTGCCGTTGGAAATCGTCGTCCAGTTGGTATAGGTGTTCGCCCGGGTCAAGGTCAGCGTGTTCGTGCCAGCCTTGACCAGCGCCAGGTTGTTGTCATTCGCGTTCGTCCCGCCCAAGATACCGTTGTAAGTATAGGCCACCGCGTTGCTGACCGTCAGCATGGACGAATTCGTGCTACCGCCGGTGATGCGGTTGGTGACGAGGGTATTCGTATTGGCGACGGAGAAAATCCCGGCCAAGGTTTGGGTGTAGCCGTTAAGAATCAATTGCGAGAAATTGGCAAACGTCATGTTTTGGTAGGTGTTCGTGAGCACGGTCGTGGGGGGCAGCGCATCGTTTACACCGAGGGTGACCAAGAGGTTATTGTTATACGGGCGCAATGCGGTGCCTCCGGTATAGTGAAAATTGGTGTTGAGGAAAAATTGCCCATTATATCCATTGCCTTGAGCAAACAGCTCCAAGGAACCGGAGCCAATGATACATTCTGATACAAAGCGCCCACACCATTGAGACCCAATGCCCCGATTCCGCCGATACCACCAGTCGCCGTTGCCCCGGTGCCTGTAAGCGCGAGCGGCGCGGAGTTCGTCACCGGCGTATTCGCAACGTAGAGCAGTTGCGCATTATTGGTCACCGTGATGGAGCTGGCCAACGACAAGGTTCCCGTGGTGCCAGCGCCAAGCTGGAGCGAGCCGCCATTGATGAGAACTAGGTTAGTGAGCGTGTTGACGCCACCGAGCGTCAGCGTGTTCGTGCCTGTCTTGACCAGCACCAAGTTGTCATCATTCGCGTTCGTGCCGCCCAGAACGCCGCTGTAGATGCCATTGCTGACCGTCAGCGTGGACGGCGTCACACTGCCGCCAGTGATGCGGTTATTCGCACTTGTGCTAGAGAAAATCCCGGCCAAGGTTTGGGTGTGCCCGTTAAGAATAAGTTGCGACCCATTGGTCACAATTATGGAACTGGCGGATGACAACATTCCAGCAGAACCGCTGCCAAATTTGAGCACGCCAGCCTTGATCAGAATGTTGCTGGTAAGATCGGTATTGACGCAATTCAGCGTCAGAGTGTTCGTGCCGTCCTTCACAAATCCGTTGGTGCTCGCCAGCGGAACATTTATAAATGCCCCATTGCCTTTGCTCACAATGATGTTGGGTTGGTTGGAGCTGACCTGCAGCGTCAGCGTGCCGCCGGTGCCTGGGATGAGCGTCCAGGCGAAATAAGGGGAGGTGGTGTCGCCAATGTAAAGATTCCCATTCGTCCGATCGCCATTCAGTGTAATCGAGTAGTTGGTCGCCATGTTTTGGGCGCTGAAATCAGCGATGCTGTCCACGCCATTGGCTACCACGCCATTGGACCAACACAACGTGTTAGTCCACTGGGAACCCCAAGTATTAGTCCAAGTGCCATTGGCAGCCCAGCCGGTCGTAGCTTGAAGCGCCAAGAGCATGGCTGACAACCAGCACTCCAGCCGCACCAGACGTTGCGGATGGGACGAGGAGCTACAGAAGGCTGATTTTGGCTTCATAAGATTGTGCGCTTCGAGGTCTCAATTGAGATTTAGCAATTCGGGTGACGATGCTGATTAAATTCATTTCACTTGAATGCCGCTACCTCGCGATTAGCAAATCCTTCCCGGATTTTTGCCAATGTGCTGCTGGCAGAAAAAGATAAACTTCTCATCACACAGCCAGCCCTCCTGCAATTTAATCTCATTTCGCTCACCGTCGGTGAATCATTTGCCCGACAAAAAGCCGCACTGGATTTTGCGTTGACTACTTCAGAGACAGGTTTTCGTTTTTCTCCAGCAGTATGGGTGTTCCCGGTTGTTTGGACTGGATCAGCGCAGGTTGGCTGAACTTGTTTCCACGGAGGACAACGCCCTCGCAGGCATTAAGCAAAAATGCGACGGCGGGACTCTTTGAGTTCAGCGGCAGTTGGACGGTGTTGCCGGAAAATTCAAGCCCGCTCACCCGGCTGGCGTCAACCACCACCGGACTGACCGACTCGATGATATTGTCGAGAATCCGGATATTGTAATGGTAGGGCGGCAGCACCCATTTTTCGCCCGGCTGCGTCGGCCCGAGCCGGAACATCGGCGCGGAAGGTGACAGCCCAACAAACCTGTTGCTGCGGATCGTCACGTCCTCCACGCCGCCGGATTCATACCAGAATTCGTTGTCGCCATCCACGAGGACGCCCATCATCGAGGGGCGCTCGAAAAGATTATTTTCGATGACCACCTTGCCGCCCGAAGTCATCAGGATGCCGCGTCCACGATTGTTCCGCGCCGTGTTGTTGCGAAAAACCACATCCGGTCGCGCGGTGAGGTTCTCCACGCTGCTGTTCGTCTGGATCACGCCGGCCAGCGAC
>JAPLTZ010000004.1:0-8716 GCA_026397895.1 Verrucomicrobiota bacterium
TCTTCACGTTGTCCGTGCCGCAGGAATGTTCGGTGATTCCCAGCGTGTAGAAAATCGCGCTGGGCTTGCCCTTGGCGTAAAGGCGGGCGGCGGCGCGGATGAGTCCGGCCTCGACACCGCAATACTTCGCCGCTTCCTCGACGGTGCCGCCCTTGAGGTTCTTTTCAAATTCCTCAAAGCCTTCGCAGCGGCTGGCGATGAATTCCTGGTCGGCCAGGCCCTCGTCGAGAATGCAGCGGAGCATCGCGTTGAGCAGCATGTTGTCGCTGCCGGGGCGGTGCTGGATGTGGATGTGGGCGCGCTTGGCGAGCCAGGTCTTGCGCGGGTCGCACACGATGAGCTTCGCGCCGCGGCGGAGCGCGCGTTTCATTTCGAGGCCGATGATCGGGTGCGCCTCGGTGGGGTTCGCGCCGATGAGGAACATCACGTCGCAATCCTGAATCTCAACGACGCTGTTGGTCATCGCGCCGCTGCCAAATGCCGCCGCGAGTCCCGCGACGGTCGGGGCGTGGCAGCTCGTGGCGCAGTTATCCACGTTGTTGGTCGCGCCGGCGGTGCGGGCGAGCTTTTGGACGAGATAATTTTCCTCGTTCGGGCAGCGCGCGGAGGAGACGAACGCCAGCGCATCGGGACCGTGCTGGTCGCGGATTTCGCGGAGGCGGCGGCCTACAAAGCTGATGGCCTCCTCCCACGTCGCCTGCCGGAAACCGGTTTCGGTGCGGATGAGCGGATGCGTCAGCCGCTCCGGCGAACTGACGTAATCGAATCCGAAATGGCCCTTTACGCAGAGGTTACCGGCGTTAATGGGCGCGTCCGGCGAGGATGTGGCGCGCACGATGCGGTTGCGCTGCTTGTCCACGAGCAGTTCCATCTGGCAACCGACGCCGCAGTAGGGGCAGATGGTTTTCACGCGGGTGAGGTCGGCCTCGCGGCCTTTGCCGACGGCGTTCTTGTCGAGCATCGCGCCGACGGGACAGACGCGGATGCAGCCGCCGCACGATTCGCAGGAGGTCAGGTGCAAATCCTCGTCGAAGGGCGTAGTGACCTGCATCTGGTTCGCGCGCCCGGAGAACGTCAGCGCCTCGGCCATCTGCACGGTCTCGCAATACTTCACGCAGAGGCCGCACTTGATGCACTTGTCGGCGGCGAAAAAGATTCCCTTGTTGAGCGTGGTGAAATTGCGCGTCGGCGGTTTGGGGACGTAAACGCCGAAGCGGTTTTGGTCCGCGCCGTAGCGGTAGGCGTAATCCTGCAGGCGGCACGCGCCGGATTTGTCGCAGCCCATGCAGGTGGAACAGTGGTCGGAGAGGAGCAGTTCGAGCGTGTCCTTGCGCTGGAGCGCGAGCTCGGCGTCCTCGGTGACGACCTTCATGCCGGCGGCGACGGTCTGCGAGCAGCCGCTGATGATGCCGCGCATGCCCTCAACCTTGACGCCGCACAGCCGGCAACTGCCGATGGCCTCGACGCGCGGGTCGTAGCAGAGATGCGGCACGTCAATGCCCGCAGCCTTGGCGGCATTCAGGATGCTCGTGCCCGCCACGACGGTGACCGCCTTGCCGTTGATTGTCAGGGAAACTTGGTTCATGGCTTTCTCCAATTACTCCACATGGACGGCGCCGAACTGGCAGGCGTCCAGACACGACCCGCAGCGGATGCAGCGCGTGTAATCCAGCACGTGCGGTTTCTTCGGCCCGCCGGTGATGGTCTGCACGGGGCACGCCTTGGCGCAGAGCGTGCAGCCTTTGCAGGTGTCGGCATCAATGGAATATTTCAGCAGCGCGCGGCAGGATTTAGCGGGGCATTTTTTATCGCGGACGTGTGCCACATACTCGTCGCGATAATAACGCAGCGTCGTAAGAATGGGATTCGGCGCGGTCTGGCCGAGGCCGCAGAGCGAAGCGGACTTCACGCTGGCGGCGAATTCCTCCAGCGTTTGCAGGTCGGCTTCCGTGCCGTTGCCTTCGGTGATGCGCGTGAGAATTTCCAGCAGCCGCTGCGTGCCGAGGCGGCAGGGGGCGCATTTGCCGCACGACTCGTTCGCGGTGAAACTCAAAAAATACCGCGCCAGATCCACCATGCACGAGCTGTCGTCGAGCACGATCATGCCGCCGCTGCCCATGATGGCCCCCAGCTTGGCGAGGTCCTCGTAGTCAATGCGCGTGCCGAACAGATTCGCGGGAATGCAGCCGCCGCTCGGCCCGCCGGTCTGCACCGCCTTGATCGGCCGGCCCGAGGAACTGCCACCGCCGATGTCTTCCAGAATCTCCCGCAGCGTGATGCCCATCGGCACTTCCACGAGGCCGGAACCTCCCGCAGCGTGATACCCATCGGCACTTCCACGAGGCCGCCGTTGAGGATTTTGCCGGCGAGCGAAAAAACTTTCGTGCCCTTGCTCTTCTCCGTGCCGAGGCCGGCGTAGGCGGCGGCACCGTGAAGCATGATCCACGGAATGTTGGCGAAGGTTTCCACGTTGTTGATGACCGTGGGGCAGCCCCACAGCCCTTTTTGCGCGGGGAACGGCGGGCGCATCTTCGGACTGCCGCGCTCGCCTTCGATGGATTGGATCAGCGCCGTTTCTTCGCCGCAGACGAACGCGCCCGCGCCTTCGCGAATGGAGATGTCGAAGGAAAATTCACTGCCCAGAATGTTCCGGCCCAGAAAGCCCGCCGCCCGCGCCTGCTCCAGCGCGCGGCCCAGCCGCTTGAGCGCGAGCGGATATTCCGCGCGCACATACAGGAAGCCCACCGTCGCGCCGATGGCGTAGCCGCCGATGATCATGCCCTCGATGACGCGGTGCGGGTCGCTCTCCATCACGCCGCGATCCATGAACGCGCCGGGGTCGCCCTCGTCGCCGTTGCAGATGATGTATTTCTGCGCGCCCGGCGCATCGGCGGCGAACTTCCATTTCACGCCCGTGGGAAAACCCGCGCCACCGCGCCCGCGCAAACCACTCGCGGTCATCACGGCGATGACTTCGGCGGACGTCTGTTTGCCGATCATGTTGCGCACGGCCTGATAACCGCCGACCGCGAGGCTGGCCTCCAGCGATTCCGGGTCGATGCCGCCGCAGTTTTGCAGGACTATTTTTTTCTGCTTGGAAAGGAACTTGTCCACGCCGTCGGCCCGGCCGTCGCCGCGCAGGAGATATTTTTCCACCGGCGCGTTGCCGCCGATGTGTTGGTCCAGAATCTGATCCACCGCCGCGAGGTCGAGGTGCACGTAGGTGAACCGGTCGCCCGCCGGCGAGTAGAGCTCCAGCATCGGCTCCTGGTGGCACAACCCGGCACAGCCGGTCTGCTCGAGTTGCACGCGCTGCGGGTCGGCGCGCTTGGCCAACTGGTCGTAGAGCGCCTGCGCGCCGCTGGCAATGCCGCACGAGCCGAGGCCGACGGCAATGCGCCAGCGGGAATTTCCGTTGTTGGGGGCTGGCTTCATCAGCTTTTGGCTTTCGCTGCGGCGGCGTATTGCTTGAGGACTTTTTTCATTTCGCGCGGTTGCAACCGGCCATAGACCGTCTCGTCAATCATCATCACCGGCGCAAGGCTGCAGCAGCCAAGGCACGCGACAGATTCCAAGGTGAACAAGCCATCGGGCGTTGTCTCCTGCTGCTTGATTTTCAGCGCCTCCTCGACGGCGTGGCCGATGTGTTTGGCGCCGTTGACGTGGCAGGCCGTGCCGTGGCAGGTGCGGATGATGTGCTTGCCCACGGGCTTGAAGCGGAAGCGGTCGTAAAACGTCGCCACGCCGTGGATCTGCCGGCTGGTGATCTGGCTGTGCTGGGTGACGTAGCGCAGCGCCTCGGCGGGCAGATAGCCGAACACGCCCTGGATTTCCTGAAGCACCTTGACGCAGGCATCGCGTTCCGTGCCCTGGCTCTGCAAAATGGCGGCGACTTCTTTCATATTTTCCGCCCACCATTTTTTGGCAGCGGACGGAAAATCGCCGCGCCGACATGGAAAGGCTGTGAATTCACGAAGGCAAGCTACACGCCGCCGGGGAGCGGGTCTTGTGTTCTGGACTGTTTCTTTGGTGATTGGGTGCTTGACGGCTTTCCTGATCCGACCGGCGTGCCGGGCTTGATAGAATTGGACAATTCGCCGCAAAGACATGATAGTCTCCCGCATCGCCAATCGTTGCCCGGCGGCTGGATGGCCGAAAAGGAAACGGCGGTTGGCAAATCAAACCAAGAAAGGTTCGTCAAACCATGAAAATGCTCGCCCTGTTAGTCTGCGCCTCGGCGCTGTTCGTCGCCGGTTGTTCCTCGGAATGCTGCCAGAAGAAAGCGGCTTCCTGCCCCACGGCCCAACCGTCCTGCTCCGCAACCAAAACGTGCTCCATGCCTTGCTGCGTGGAAGCCAAGACCGATTGCGCCCACTGCCCCAAGTGCAGCGCGAAGAAGTAAGCGGCTGAAGTTCTCACCACGGCCAAGGCCTTGTCCTTGGCCGTTTTTGTTTTAGGCCGCGTTCCCGGCGACGCGCCGCCTGATTTGCCGGACACCCGTCGGACTTTCCCATCAGCCGCGCCGAACCGCGTATTTGAAAACGGTGTGGCTAGGAGATTGAACAATAGTGAAAAAAACCAGCTGCGAAGTGTTTATTGACGGGCAGACTCTTGTGCTAACCACTTCTCACACTCTGAAGTGAACTGATTCCAGTTCGGAGACATTTTGTAGTCTAGATTGATATGACGTTTGCCCAGTCGGGCCGGGTCGGCGAGACTTGCCGACAGTTCTTTTGCAAATTCTTCAATTGTCGATTTAATTAGAAACCTTGCTTCTCCGATCATTAGGGCTTTCACATGCCCACCTCTTGGAAAACTTGTGGATGCAACCTCAACTTCCCACTCATAAAGCTCCCGACACGATTCATCTAATTTTGCTATTGCGCGTTTGATTGCGACACTGTCTCCAGGTTTTCCCGGCACGCCCCACGCGGCAACCAGATCATGACATATTGTTGGATTTATTTTTTTAGCCACATCCAGCAAAAAAAACATTTTTTCTTTTAACCAATCAGTATGCTCCAAAACACGGTTGGGACTCGTGTTTATTCGGTCAAAAGCCGATTTCCATTTTGCAAGCAAATCGCCTAGCAAATTAAGAGTCAACAGGTGTTCCCAATTCCGAGGACGTTCAAGTGCAATTTGCCGCGCTTGAGTGCTTTCGTTTCTGAAATGCCAACGTAAATACAAATTTGAAAAACTCACGCTCATTACTCGGCAATTTATTAAAATCCTCTGAAAAATCGCGCGATTTCCTGCAATAGATCAATGTCTTCTTGCTCCACCGGATCGGGGTGGAAGTGCATAACATCGTTTCGGATTCGCCGAACAGCCTCAAGCCGTTCGATAAAAGTCTTGCGATCAAGTTTGCAGGCCAATTTTTTCCAATTGTCGGGATTTTCTAAAAGCCGAATATATTCGCCCATTGTGAGATCTGAAACACTTCCGACATCACGATAAATATCGCTCGGATTTTTAGCCGCTGCTAAATCTTCGGTTGAAAATCTTCCGAGAATTATTCGTCGCACATGATTTTCAATCTCACCTAAAAACAGAAATGGCTCTGAAAGCTTGCGAAATTCCAAAGCAAGATCAGTCGTGGTAAGGAGGCCTGTAATCGTATTATCATATCCTCTAACCAAGACGGCTTGATGCTCAACGATTTTTGAAACAGCAGTGATAAGAGGCGTATTCCAAGGTATGATTTCGGCATGTTCTGTGCAATCGCGCACGAATTTACACTCACGCCCCCAGGCCATTTGTTCACCAATTGATTTCCAACTAACCATTTCCACCTTCATATCGCGAGGCCCTTGCAAAACTGGCAACTGCGAGAAATGACGAGTGGACATCAATGTTGTGGCCTCTTCAAGCGGCGTGTCCCGTGTAACCGTGCATAAATTTTTCCTGTTGGCCGCTTCAAGAATGTCAACCCGCATGACCGGGTCAGCCGAAGGTTTGCCTTCTCCATTAGTGCGACCAGATTCTCCTTTATTTACCCGTGATGAAGTTAATCCTGCGACTTGCTTTTGGTTCTGGTCGGAAATGGAAATGAAATCAACAGGGCCATCAAAAAAAGCTAATTCAAAATCCGGTTCAGTTTTAATGTGTAATTCGTCCAATGCAGAACGGACATTGTTTACAACATGAAGGCCGCGCCGGTGTTGGCCAAACCAAGAAAGCAAGGTTCTGACTGTTTCTTTTTGGCGTTCGCCTTGAGAGACTTGTTCAGCAACAATACGAAGCTGTTCTGGCACAGTGTTCACTTGAAGAAGATTCAACCCGCGTCGTTTTGCAAAGCAAGTCAAATCATTTTCTTTGTCAAAGTTATATCGCCAACAGCAGCTTCTTAATTTCCTTCACCCGCGCCTTCGCTTCTTTCTTGGTCAGGCGCGGGAACTTGCCGCCGAGCGTGATGAAATCATTGTTCCGTGTGAGCATGAGCTTGTCGTCCTGCACCTCGATAACCGTCACGGCTTTTTCGCTGGCGAGAATTTTCAGTTCGCCCACGGCCAGCAGCAGCTCCACCGGCGGCGGCAACGGCCCGAAGCGGTCGCGCAACTCGCGCTGCAAGGCGTCCAGCGCCGCCTTGTCCGTGGCCTGCGCGAGCTTGCGGTAAACCTCGATGCGATGGTGCGGTTCGGTGACGTAGCCGGGCGGGAGAAATGCGGAGTGCGGAGTGTGGAGTGCGGAATTGCCGGCATCGCCCGCGCCGATTTCTGATTCCGCACTCCGCATTCCGAATTCCGCATTTGAAAGAAAGTCCAACGCCACGCGCACCTCGACGCGCGGCTTCACCTTCTCGCCCTTGAGCGAGCCGACGCTTTGCTTGAGCAGCTGGCAGTAAAGCTCGAAGCCCACCGCCGTGATGTGCCCGCTCTGTTCCGAGCCGAGCAGATTGCCCGCGCCGCGAATCTCCAGGTCGCGCATCGCAATCTTAAAGCCGCTGCCGAGCGTCGAGTATTGCTTCATCGCGCTGATTCGCTTGCGCACGTCGGTGAGCAGGCGCGCGTGACGCGGCAGCAGCAGATACGCGTAAGCCTGATGCTTGTAGCGCCCCACGCGCCCGCGAAGCTGGTAAAGATCGCTCAAGCCGAAGCGGTCGGCGCGGTCGATGATGATGGTGTTCGCGTTCGGAATATCCAACCCGCTCTCGATGATGGTCGTGGAGAGCAACACGTCCGCCTCGCCGTTCACGAATTTGGTCATCACTTCCTCCAAGTCGTCCGCGTTCATCTGGCCGTGGCCGACCACGATTCGGGCGTCGGGCAAAAGCGATTGCAGTTTCTGCTGCATCGCGTGGATGGTCATCACGCGGTTGTGCAGGAAGAAAGTTTGCCCGCCGCGATTCATCTCGCGCTGGATGGCGTCGCGGATGGTGCGCTCGTCGTAATCGGTCACGATGGTTTCCACCGGCAACCGGTCGTGCGGCGGCGTCTGGATCGTGCTCATGTCGCGCGCGCCGGTGAGCGCGAGGTAGAGCGTGCGCGGGATCGGCGTGGCGCTGAGCGTCAGCACGTCCACCATCGTCCGCAGCCGCTTGAACTTCTCCTTGTGCAACACGCCGAAGCGTTGCTCCTCGTCAATGACGACCAGGCCAAGCTCCTTGAACGCGATGTCTTCCTGCACGATGCGGTGCGTGCCGATGACGATGTCCACCGCGCCCGCCGCCAGCTCGCGCACGACGCGATCCTGTTCGCGGCGCGTGCGGTAGCGCGAAAGCAGTTCGATGCGCACCGGATAATCCGCCATGCGCTCGCGGAAATTGTTGAAATGCTGCTGCGCCAAAACCGTCGTCGGCACGAGCACGGCGACCTGTTTGCCGCCCATCACCGCCTTGAACGCCGCGCGAATCGCGACCTCCGTCTTGCCGAAGCCGACGTCGCCACATATGAGCCGATCCATCGGCTTGGCGCGTTCCATGTCGGCCTTCGTCGCGGCGATGGCGGTGACCTGGTCGCGCGTCTCCTCGTAAATGAACGCGCTCTCGAACTCGCGCTGCCACGTCACATCCCCCGGAAACGCATGGCCGGGCTGCGCCTCGCGCACAGCCTGGATGCGCAGCAATTCCGCCGCGACATCGCGCACGGCGGTTTCGGTCTGCTCCACGGCCTTGCGCCAGCGCGTGCCGCCGAGGGTGTTGAGCGGCGGGCGCAGCTTGCCCGCGCCGACGTATTTGCTGACGAGATGCGCCTCGCTGACGGGGACGTAGAGCTTGGGCGGTTCGTTCGCGGAATCGCCGGAGGCATACTCGATCACCAGACATTCCGTGCCCGTCTGTGAATCGCCAATAGCCGATGGCCGATCACCGGTTTCGGATTGGCGATTGGCTATCGGCAATCGGCTATTGCCGGAGGCGGTCGGCAGATTTTTCAATCCGAGAAATTTCCCGATGCCATGCTGCAAATGCACGACGAGGTCGCCCGCCTCCAGATCGGCAAAATCAATTTCCAGCGCGGAACGCATCGCCGCTGCGTGCGGCGACTTGAGCCGTCGCGGACACTGCACCTTGTAACGCCCGAAAATCTCCGCGTCGGTGACGACGACGAGCTTCGCCTCGTCGCAGATGAAGCCGCGAGCGAGCGAGCCAGTGTGCAAACGTGCTGCCAGCGTCCCGCTGGCAGGACTATTTTTGCTTGGTTCTGCCGGCAGGATGCCGACAGCACGTTGCGGCGGGTTCGCCGCCAGTTCATTCCAAATCTCCTCAAAGCGCTGC
>JAPLTZ010000004.1:8753-15092 GCA_026397895.1 Verrucomicrobiota bacterium
GTTGCAAAAGACGTGGACGGCGTAATCCTGCCGCAGCCAGCGGTGGAGCTGCGCAAAGAATTCCCGCCGCTGTGCCTCGGCGATCTGCGGCTCGGGCGCGCGCTCGGCGAGCGGGCGAAAGGCGTCGAGCGAATTAAAGATTGGAGCGCCGATCTCCTGATCGGCTCGCTGGTTTTCAGGACGGACGCTGATTGCCGAACAGGAGTTCGGCGCTCCATCCGCCTCGTCCAACTCCACCGAGGTGAAACCGCGCCGGTGCAACTCCACCAGAAAATCCGGCCACGCGATGAAGAACGGATCGTCGGCGGGAATCTGCTGTGCGTAGGACTCGGCGTGAACGGCGAGTGCCTCCGGCTCGCACAGCAGGAAGATGGTTTCGCGCGGCAGATAGTCTAGCAAGGTGGCAAGTGACAAGTGACGGGTGACAAGATTCTCGTCGTGTGCATTCGGGTTGGCCTCTTGCCACTTGTCACCCGTCACCTGCCACCGCTTCAGGATTCCCAGCTCGCCCGCCGGCGGCAGCGTGACGCTAGTGATTTCGCCGCGCGAAACCTGCGTGAGCGGGTCGAACTCGCGCAGCGACTCCAGCTCATCGCCGAAAAATTCCAGCCGCACCGGCCACGGACTCGTCGGCGGGAAGACGTCCACGATGCCGCCGCGCAAGGCAATCTCGCCTTTCTGCGAAACCTGCGCCTCGGACTCGTAGCCTTGTTCCTCCAACCACTCGATGAGGTCGAGTGGGGCAATCTTGCCGCCGCGTTCGAACGTGCGCGTGCGGCTCTGGATTTCCTCGGGCGGGAAAGTTTTTTGCAGCAGCGCGGCGATGCTGGCCAACACAATTTGAGATTTGGGATTTGAAATTCCAGCCGGCTGCGCCAGCGCGACGAGCGTTTGCAGGCGTTCGCTGATGACGTCGGCGTGCGGGAGCTTGCCTTCGTGCGGCAGGATTTCCCAAGCCGGATAAAACTGCGGTGATGCGCCCAACCACGTCTCCAAATCCTGCTGAAAAACAACTGGGCGTCGCGGAAAAAGTTGTTGCACCAGCGCGGCGAAAAACGGCTGAGCGGACGGGCAGATTCCGGCACAAGACAATGCGCCGCCCTGCTCCAGTCGCCGGGCAAGGGATTGCACGGCGGGAGCTTTCGAGATGTCAGCGAGCAATTTGCCTGTCGCTGACGCTGTGGCGCTGGGCGGCAAGCGGGGAAGTTCTAACAGCAAACGGATGCTGGAACAAAGCTATTTGCCCGACAGCTTGTCTGGAATGGCATCTTCAGCGATGAACAGGCACAGGTCTTCGTTGGGGTTCACCGCGCCGAGCTCCGGGAGCTTGACCTGCTCGAACAGGCGCGCGTGCTGCCGGAGAAAATGCGCCGTCTGCCCCGCCCAGGTGATGGCGTAGGGCATGTCCGACCAGCCGGAATATTTCAGCGGCGGCGGCGGGAGCGGCGTGGGCGGCTTCGCGGACGGCGCGGGGATTTCCATCCAGCCGACGACCCACACGCGCTTGCCGGCGCGGAGCGTGGCGGAAATTTTTTCCAGCACCGGCGCGATGGCATCGGGGTTTTTCATCTGCTCGTGGATAAGGTCGTAGCGGTGGCCGGAGTGGTCGGCGAGCGGCGGCAGCGTCGTCCACGGCGCGGTGGATTTGAAATAGCGCTCGAACCCGATGCCGCAATACCACGGCGTGACGACGACGTAATCCCCCGGCGCGGCCACAGCGGCGAGGCGTTGCGCGAGGACGTCCACGTTCGTGAGGCGGAAATTCACGTCGCGCCACGCGAATGCTGTCGCCGCGAGCGCCGTCGCCAGCACCAGTCCGAAACCGGCCGCACGGAAACGCTGCGGCAGCGCGGGCAGTCCGGCGTCGAAGCACACGGCGGCCAGCGCCATGAGCGGCAGGAAATACCACGGCTGCGTGGGCAACGCCGCGAACCAGAGGAAGCCGCCGAACATCACGAGCGCCGCGAGCAGCGTGATGGCGGCGAAAAGTTGGGCGTCTATCGAATCTGCTGCGGCAAGGTAGGGCGCGTCACTCCGTGCGCGCCGGGCGGGATCGTCGGAAGCGGCGCGCACGGAGTGACGCGCCCCACCATTCTTGGTCAGAAGATAAATTCCACAACCAATCACGACCACCGCCAGCAGCGCCCACACAAAAAGGTATTGCGGCAGCGGAAATCCCAGCGCGGCGGCGAGGTTGGCGCGGATGACCTCGGGTTGGAAACCGGTGCGGAGGCTGGCCGCATTCGCTGGCACGGTGAGCAGGTTCGGCAGATATGGCAGCAGCGAAACCGCCGCGAGCAGTCCGCCGAGGAAAATTTTCAGCGCGGGCGAAAACATTTTCCGCCGCCAGCAGACGGCGAACGCACCCACGCAAATCGCGCCGACGAGGATGGCGTTCTGGTAGAGCGCCTGCACGCTCAAGATCGCCGCGAGCGCGAAGAGCGCGGTGCGCGGCCAGGTCGGTTTGTGCAGCAGCAGCCACGCGGCGGTCGCGGTCAGCACGATTGTGAGGCTACCGAGGCCGTAGGCGCGGAGGGAATCGCCGTAGAGGATGGCGATGGAGTTGAGCGCGAACAATGCGAGGCCGACGAGCGGCGGCGCTCGGCGCGTGACCCACGCGTTGGCAAGCAGCGCGAGGACGATGCCGCAGCCGATGAGCGCGCCGAGGCAGCGCAGGCCGAAATCAGTTTTGCCGAAGCCGGCCTGCATCCAGCCGTGGACGGCGAGCGGCATCAGCACGGGAAACGAGTCGTGCGCGAAATCGGCGAGCGCGGAATGGCCGGCGAGGTTGACGAGGTTGACCTCGTCGCGCCAGAGGCCGCCCGCGTGGTTGAGGAAACGGACATGCAGCGCGAGGGCGACGGCGGCGATGAGCAGCGCCGCAATCCACGCGGCGCGGCGCGGGGCGGAGGGATTTTCTGCGGTGGTCATCGGCGGCGACATCTTGCCGGGGACGGGCGCGGCGCGACAACAAATTTGTTTTGTCGGGCGGGGCGAGCCGCTATGCTGCGGGCATGCCAAGCTTTGATATTGTTTCACAGGTCAACTCGATGGAAATCGAAAACGCCGTCAACCAAGCCAAGAAGGAACTGGCCAACCGCTTCGACTTCAAAGGCAGCAAATGGGAAATCATCCTGGAGAAAACCGAGATCAAACTCACCGCCGACAATGATTTCAAGGTCCGCACGCTGCATGAAATCGTCATCGGCAAGCTCGCCAAGCGCGGCATCAGCCTCAAGAGCGTGGAGCAATGCACTCCCGACGTGTCGCCGCTCGGCCATGCGCGCCAGAGCATCAAGATCAAGAACGGCCTCGCCCAGAAAGTCGCCAAGGAGCTTACCGGCTTCATCCGCGACGGGAAATTCAAGGTGACGAACGCCATCCAGGGCGACGAGGTGCGCGTGACCGGCAAGAGCCGGGACGAATTGCAGGCGGTGATCGGGGCGTTGCAGGCGAAGGATTTTCCGGCGGCGTTGCAGTTTGTGAATTTCAGGGATTAAATTATGGGAAAGCCGTTAACGCTTGAAGCAGCGTTTGCCCAACTCAAAATTGATTTGCGCCCGCTGGTTGCTTTATGCGGCTACTGGTCTCCAGTTGAAGCCTTCCAAAAATTAAGAGAGGAAAATGGTTTTGGCGTATGGCATGAAAAAGTTCGACGCCATAAAGCGGGCGAGCCCGGCAAAAAGGGCAGCGTGATTGATGGAGTAAGACATGACGACAACACTTACGCAAATACAGCAGTTAAACAAGCATGTGGCTTTGAGAAAAAACAACCTGTCGGATATGAAACGTGCCACATCTGGCCTAAATCCACTTACGATATTCGCTATCATACCTGTTTGGCCAATTTGGTTTTGTTGCCTCGGACTTTAGCCGGAATTTCAGATCACTACGAACCGTTATCTGTGGCCTTGCGTTATAGAGCATTCGAGCTTTATGGCTGGAAACCTGAGGAACAAGACGAACCAATCAAGCCAGAAGGTTATCCGCTGATTTGGTCATCACCAGTGACTTTTACAACTTTGATACTGGATCGTATACGCCGCCGCACAAAACGAATTTGAATCTCCACGACTAACCCCCTGCGACTGATGTTCGAACACCACAAAAGGCCGTTGCTGCCGCGCCGCGATTTCCTCGCGCGGCTGGCGCGCAGCGTGGCGATTGGAATCGGGTGCATCGCCTTCGCGCTCGGCATCGGGATTCTGGGCTACCACCAGTTCGTCAAACTTTCCTGGCTGGATGCTTTCGAGAACGCGGCGATGATTCTGTCCGGCATGGGGCCGGTTTCGCCGGTGGAATCGGAAGCGGGCAAGCTTTTCGCCGGCTTTTACGCGCTGTTCAGCGGGTTGGCTTTCATCACCACCATGGCCGTGATTTTTGCGCCGGTGTTCCATCGGTTTCTGCACAAATTCCATCTTACAGACGACAAGTAAGTGTCGGGATTTCGTTTTGACTCACCGCGTTTCGTGGCTATGCTAGCGCTTCGATTTTTATGGCTAAATTGACTGTCAAAGACCTCAACGTGACGGGCAAACGCGTGTTTGTCCGCGTGGACTTCAACGTGCCGCTCGAAGAAAAGGATGGCCAGATGGTCATCACCGACGAGACGCGCATCAAGGAAACCCTGCCGACGCTGCGCCTGCTCATCGAACGCGGCGCGAAGACCATTCTCACCGCGCACCTCGGCCGACCCAAGGGCCAGCGCGAAGCTACGATGTCGCTGCGTCCGGTCGCGGCCCGGCTGGCGGACATGCTTGGTCGCCCGGTGGCGTTCTGCGATGATTGTATCGGCGAGAAAGTTGAAAAGACCGCCGGCGCGCTGCAAAACGGCGACGTGCTGCTGCTCGAAAACGTCCGTTACTACAACGAGGAAGAAAAGAACGACCCCGCGTTCGCCGAGAAGCTGGCGAAGGTCGCGGACCTTTACGTCAATGACGCATTCGGCGCGGCGCATCGGGCGCACGCGAGCACCGAAGGCGTGGCACGCATCGTTGCCGCCCGTGGTGGTCAGTGCGCGGCGGGCTTGCTGATGGAACGCGAACTAAAATTCCTCGGCGACGAGCTCGACAAGCCCGCGCGGCCATTCGTTGTCATCCTCGGCGGCGCGAAAGTTTCCGACAAGATCAAGGTCATTGACCGCCTGCTCGAAAAGGCCGACACCATCCTCATCGGCGGCGCGATGGCTTACACCTTCCGCCTCGCGCAGGGTTACAAGACCGGCAAATCGCTCGTCGAGCCGGATGCCATCGAGATCGCGAAGTCCGCGCTGGCCAAGGCCAAGGCGAAGAACGTGCAGTTCCTCCTGCCCACGGACGACGTGGTCGCCAACCCCGTCAAGACCGACAAGCTCGACAAAAAGGGCAAGAACATCATCGAGTGGCAGAACCCGCGCGTCAGCTCGGACATGAACTGCCCCGATGACGCCGCCGGCCTCGACATCGGCCCGGCCACGGTGAAGGCCTACTCCGATGTGGTCGCCAAGGCAAAGACGATTTTGTGGAACGGCCCGATGGGCTTGTTCGAGAACAAGCAATTCGCCGCCGGCACCTTCGCCGTCGCGCAAGCCGTGGCCGACACCACGCAGAAGAACGGCGCAGTGAGCATCATCGGCGGCGGCGACAGCGTGAAGGCGATCAACAAAGCCAAGCTCGGCGACAAGGTCACCTTCATGAGCACCGGCGGCGGCGCGAGCCTGGAATTCCTCGAAGGTGCGGTGCTGCCCGGCGTGGCGGCGTTGAGCGAAAAAGCTTCCTGCGGCTGTTCCTGCAGCCATTGACATTTAACCAACCCCAACTCGAATTTTAACATGAACAAAGAACGCAAACTGATCATTGCCGGTAACTGGAAGATGAACAAAACGGTCGCCGAGGCTCTGACGCTCGTCGCCGACCTCAAGCGCGACCTCGCGGGCGTGAAGGAAGTGGACATCGTCGTCTGCCCGCCCTACACCGCGCTGGGCGAAGTCTCCAAGGCCATCCTCGACTCGAACATCCGCCTCGGCGCGCAGAACATGAGCGAGAACGCCACCGGCGCGTTCACCGGCGAGATTGCCGCGCCCATGCTCAAGGAATTCTCCGTGCGCTACGTCATCCTCGGCCACAGCGAACGCCGCCAGTATCAGAAGGAATCCGACGCGCTCATCGCCAAGAAGGCGCTGGCCGTCCACGGCGCGTCGCTCAAGCCCATCGTCTGCGTCGGCGAAACGCTCGCCGAACGCGAAGGCGGCCTGATGGAGAAAGTTTTGGAAACGCAGGTGACCGGCAGCCTCGCCGGGTTGACCAAGGAACAGATGGTGGAAACCGTCGTCGCCTACGAACCCGTCTGGGCCATCGGCAC
>JAPLTZ010000128.1 GCA_026397895.1 Verrucomicrobiota bacterium
AATCTGCCTTCCTATGGCATCGTTCGCCGGGGACGCCAAGAAGGCGGAGGCAGCCAAGCCTTATCCGCTTCAAACCTGCCTCGTCTCCGGCGAGAAGCTCGGCGAGATGGGCAAGCCATTCATCTACACCCACGAGGGCCGCGAAGTCCGGTTCTGCTGCAAGAACTGCCTCAAGGACTTCAAAAAAGACCCCGCCAAGTATCTGAAGAAACTCGACGAGGCCGAAAAAGCCGCCAAGAAATAGACCGGGAAAACCAAAATCCGGCTTGGCACAACGCGGGACTCGTGAGAGGGTGACATTGTGAAACAGGCATTCGCCATCTGGTTCGCGCTCGTGCTGGCCTTGGGCCAGCCGCTGGCGGCCGGCATCGCATTGTGCGCTACTGCCAGCGCATCGCCCTGCTGCGATTGCGGCGGCAAGATGAAATGCTGCGTCGGCAAAGCCGGCAATGCCGACCGGGCTCCACCGCCGCCCAGAAAGATTTTCAAGCCGCGCTCTGGCTCGTCGTCCATGCGACCGCCTCGGTCGCCGCGCCCGACAATCGCGTCGCCGCGACCTCCGTCGCCCCCGCCTCCGCCCGCGCTGTTCCGCTCTTCACGCGGGACTGTGCCTACCTGATTTGATCTGGCTCGTCCCGCACGCAGTGTGCCCGCGTCCGGCGCACACTTGAGCGGACGAGGTGTGTTCACGGTTGCCCAGACCAGCACCTTGTCGGCTCTTCACCAAAATTTCGGTCGGGGCAACAAATCAAATCATGAAAAGAATTTTTACCGCCGTCATAATCCTGGCCGCCGCGCTCGGCGTCGCCAGCCACCATTCCCTTGCCGAAACAGCCGATCACCCCCACGAAGGCGGGCCGGTCGCGCAGCTCTACACCTGCGGCATGCACCCGCAGGTCATCCAAAACCAGCCCGGCAACTGCCCCATCTGCGGCATGAAACTCACCCCCATGCGCAGCGAAGCCGTCGCCAGTTCCGCCATCACCATTGACCCCGTCACCGTGCAGAACATGAACTTCCGCTCCGAAGCCGTGAAGCGCGGCGCGCTGCGACGAACCATCCGCACCTACGCCACGATTGAATTCGACGAAACGCACATGACCGACGTCACCACCAAATTCGGCGGCTGGGTGGAAAAACTTTACGCCGACACCACCGGCCAGCAGGTGCACCGCGGCGACCCGTTGTTCGAGCTTTATTCGCCGGAGTTCTACAAGATGCAGCGCGAAATGATGGCCGCCGAAGTGTCCGCCGCGTCCATGCCCGGCGCCTACGGCGTGCTCAAATCCGCCGCGCGCTCCAACCTCATCGCCCTCGGCGTCCCCATCGAGCAGGTTCTGGAAATTGAAAAAAACCGCCGCTACACCACCAACTTCACCGTCACCGCGCCGCAGGACGGATTCCTCGTCGAAAAAATGGTCGTGCAAGGCCAGCAGGTCGAGGCCGGCATGAAACTCTACCGCATCGCCGACCTCGGCACCGTCTGGGCACAGGCGCAGATTTATGAACAGGACCTGCCGTTCGTCACGCTTGGCCAGGAAGCCAGCGTCAGCCTCTCATACCTGCCCGACCGCAAATTTCGCGGGCGCGTCACCTACATCTACCCGACCGTGGACGAGAAAACCCGCACCGCAAAAATCCGCATGGAATTCCACAACCCGGGCTATCTGCTCAAGCCCGGCATGTTCGCCACCATGGAATTGCGAGCCGAACTCGCGGGCGACGCCGTGCTCGTGCCCGACTCCGCCGTGTTGCGCAGCGGTGAGAAGAACACCGTGTTCGTCGCGCTTGAAGGCGGCAAGTTCGAGCCGCGCACCGTCGCGCTCGGCCCGCGCGGCGCGGGCAATGTCTATCAAGTCTTGAACGGCCTGAACGAAGGCGAACGCGTCGTCACCTCCGGCCAGTTCATGCTCGATTCCGAAAGCCAGTTGCGCGAAGCCATCGCCAAGATGATGGGCGCGAACCCGACTGCCCCGACCGCGCCCGAATCGGCGTCACCCGCCGCCGCGCCCGCCGCCGACGCCAAGGCGATTTACATCTGCCCGATGCCGGAGCACGTCTCGATCCAATACGACCACGCCGGCAAATGCCCGCTCTGCGGCATGACGCTCGTGCCGGTGAGCGCCGCCACGCTGGGAAAAATCCAGCCCGGCGGCCTGGTCGAATACTACGCGTGCCCGATGACCGCCGATTGCCCGAAGCCCGGCCACGGCGACGCGCATTTCGATAAACCCAGCAGGTGTCCCGTCTGCGGCATGACGTTGATTCCCGTGATGGCGACAGAAGCCAAAGCCAGCGCAACGAGCGAAACTGCCTTGCCAAAGCTCTACACCTGCCCGATGGCGTCGCACGCGGATGTGGTTTCCGACAAGCCCGGCGACTGCCCCAAGTGTGAGATGAAACTCGTGCCGACCAGCGAAGTCGGGCACGGCAAAATTGCCGAAGCGAACTGGATCAAAGCGCACCAGCATTAAGCCGAAAGAACTTTTATGCTCACGCGCATCATAGATTTTTCGCTCAAGAACAAGTTCATCGTCCTGCTCGCGACGCTGGCGCTCACGCTTGGCGGCCTCTACGCGGTGAAAAACATCCCGCTCGACGCCATCCCAGATCTCTCGGACGTGCAGGTCATCGTCTATACCGAGTGGCCGGGCCAAGCGCCGCAGATCGTGCAGGACCAGGTCACGTATCCGCTCACGACCAAGATGCTGAGCGTGCCTAAGTCAAAGGTCGTGCGCGGTTATTCGTTTTACGGCTTCAGCTTCGTTTACGTCATCTTCGAGGACGGCACTGACCCGTATTGGGCGCGCAGTCGCGTGCTCGAATACTTGAGCAGCATCAGCGGTCAGCTTCCCAAAGGCGTGACGCCGTCGCTCGGCCCGGATGCAACCGGTGTTGGTTGGGCGTTCATGTATTCGCTCAACTCCACGAACCGCAGTCTCGCCGAACTTCGCTCGATGCAGGACTGGTATTTGAAATATCAACTCGCGTCCGTCGAAGGTGTTTCCGAAGTCGCGAGCGTCGGCGGTTTCGTGAAGCAATATCAAGTCACGGTTGACCCGACCAAACTGCGCGCCTACGGCATCCCGATTTCCGAAGTCGAAATGGCCATCCGCCGTAGCAATGGCGAAGTCGGCGGGCGTTCCATCGAGATGGGCGAGAAGGAATTCATCCTCCGCGCTCGCGGCTACGTGCAGAACCTCTACGACCTCCGCAATATCTCCGTCGGCATGGGCATGAGCGGCACGCCGGTGCTGCTCGGGCAGGTCGCAAACATCCAACTCGGCCCGGACATGCGACGTGGCATCGCCGAATGGAACGGCGAAGGCGAAACCATCGGCGGCGTGGTCGTAGTGCGCTACGGCGCGAATGCGCGGCAGGTGATTCAGGATGTGAAGAAGAAGCTCGATACCGCGATGAAAGCGCTGCCGCCCGACGTGCAAGTTTCAATCGCCTACGACCGCACCGCGCTCATCGGTCGCGCGGTGAAGACGCTCGAAGAAAAGTTGATCGAGGAAAGCATCGTCGTTGCAATCGTGTGCCTCGCGTTTCTGCTGCACCTGCGCAGCGCGCTCGTGGCCATCATCATTCTGCCGCTGGCGGTGCTGGCTTCGATGCTCGTCATGTATGGGCAAGGCATCAGTTCCAACATCATGTCGCTCGGCGGCATCGCCATCGCCATCGGTGCGATGGTGGACGCCGTCATCATCATGATCGAGAACGCGCACAAGCATCTCGAACACGACGCCGGCAAAAAGCCGCACTGGCAGATCATCCGCGATGCCGCCGTGGAAGTCGGCCCGACGCTCTTTTACTCGCTACTCGTCATCACCGTGTCGTTCATTCCCGTGTTCACGCTGCAGGCGCAGGAAGGCCGGATGTTCAAACCGCTCGCGTTCACCAAGACGTATTCCATGGCGGCGGCGGCGCTGCTGTCCATCACGCTCGCGCCGGTGCTGATGGGGTTTTTCATTCGCGGCAAAATTCCGAAGGAGGAAAAAAATCCCATCAATCGCTTTCTCATCTGGCTTTACCATCCGGTGATTGATTTCGTCATCATATGGCGCAAGGCCATCATCCTGCTCGCGGTGGTGAGTGTGGTGTGGGTTTTCTTTCCGTGGA
Organism: Verrucomicrobiota bacterium; assembly: GCA_026397895.1. Taxonomy (GTDB): domain Bacteria; phylum Verrucomicrobiota; class Verrucomicrobiia; order Limisphaerales; family JAFMIX01; genus JAFMIX01. The sequence continues at coordinate 4,123 of JAPLTZ010000128.1, forward strand.
ATCGGCTCGTGACGAATCATCTGCCGGACGGCGGTGCAAAAACTTTAGCTGTTCGCGCGGGAAAACTTTTCCCCTACCAGAACCTCGGTTCGGAATTCATGCCGCCGTTGAACGAAGGCGATCTGCTTTACATGCCAACGACGTTCCCCGGCATCTCGCCCACCAAGTCGCGCGAAATCCTCCAGCAGACCGACAAGATCATCAAAACTTTTCCCGAAGTCGAAACCGTGTTCGGCAAAGTCGGCCGCGCCGAAACCGCCACCGACCCCGCGCCGATGGACATGATCGAGACGACCATCCGCCTCAAGCCGGAAACCGACTGGCCCGTCGTGGACATCCGCGACATGGACGGAAAAATTATCGCGCACCGTCGCCGCACGCAGGATGAGCTCGCCGACGCGATGAATGCCGCCATCCAGTTCCCCGGCCTCAACAATGCATGGACGATGCCCATCAAGACGCGCATTGACATGCTTGCCACCGGTATCAAAACGCCCGTCGGCATCAAGGTCGCTGGGCCGGATTTGCAGGAACTGGAGCGCGTCGCGTCGGAGATCGAGGCCGTGGTGAAGACCGTGCCCGGCACGTTGAGCGCGTATGCCGAGCGCGTGATGGGCGGCAACTTCATCGAGTTCCACATCAACCGCGACGAGATCGCTCGCTACGGTTTGCGCATCGCCGACGTGCAGGACGTGCTCGAAGTCGCGCTCGGTGGGATGCCGCTCACGACGACGGTTGAAGGTTTGGAACGTTACTCGATCAACCTGCGTTATGACCGCGACTTTCGCGAGAACTTGGAATCGTTGCGCGAAATCATCGTGCCGACGCCGGCGGGCGCGCAAGTGCCGCTCGGTCAGTTGGCCGAAATCAAAGTCGTGCGCGGGCCGATGGGCATCAAGAGCGAGGGCGCAGTGCCGAACGCGTGGATTTATGTGGACGTGAAAGGCGTGGACATCGGCACGTTCGTGACGATGGCGCAGCGGGCCGTGAACGAGGCCGTCGCCAAAAGCACGGTGAAATTGCCGCAGGGCTACAACATTTTCTGGAGCGGCCAGTTCGAATATATGGTGCGCGCGCAGCAACGGCTCATGCTCGTCGTGCCGCTCACATTGCTCATCATCGTGCTCATCATTTATCTCAACACCAAGTCGCTCGTGAAGACCGCCATCGTGCTGCTCGCCGTGCCGTTCTCGCTCGTCGGCGCGTTCTGGGCGTTGCACATCCTGGGCTACAACTTGAGCGTGGCCGTGTGGGTCGGCCTCATCGCGCTCGCCGGACTCGACGCGGAAACGGGCGTGGTGATGTTGCTCTATCTGGACTTGGCCTACGAACAATGGCGCAAGGACGGCAAAATGAATTCCGTCACCGACCTGCGCGACGCGATCTATCACGGCGCGGTGCTGACCGTCGGCCCCACCACCGATGCAGAGCAGTACACGTACTCGGTGGTGTGGCTCGCCTACGGCGTGGCACTGCTGCTGTTCGGCA
>JAPLTZ010000092.1 GCA_026397895.1 Verrucomicrobiota bacterium
CGAGATCATCGGCTGCGCGATGTAGTTGCGCGGCTCGGCGATGATGCGCTGGCGGAACTCCTCGATCTCCGCCTGCGTCGCCTTCGGCCCCATCAACATACCGTAGCCGCCGGATTCGTTTGCCGCCTTCACGACGAGCTTGTCGAGGTTTGCCAGAATATATTTCAGGTCGGCCTCCTCGCTGGCGAGATAGGTCGGCACGTTCGGGAGAATCGGTTTCTGATCCAAGTAATACTCGATCATGCGCGGCACGAAATAATACATCACCTTGTCGTCGGCGATGCCCGTGCCGATGGAGTTGGCGAGCGAGACGTTCCCCGCGCGATACGCCCGGATCAGCCCCGCCACGCCCAGCATGGAGTCACGGCGGAAGACCGTCGGGTCGAGGAAATCATCGTCAATGCGGCGGTAGATCACATGCACCGGCTTCAAGCCTTTCGTCGTGCGCATGAAGACGTGGTCGTCGCGCACGAACAAATCGCGGCCCTCGACGATCTCGATGCCCATCTGCCGCGCCAGATAGGTGTGCTCGAAATACGCCGAGTTGTGCGCGCCGGGCGTGAGCAGCGCGATGGTTGGCTCCGCCACGCCGGCGGGCGCGATGTGTTGCAGCGATTTCAGCAGCTCCTGCGGATAATGCTCCACCGGGCGCACGCCGACCTGCTCGAAGAGGTTGCGGAACGTGCGCTTCATCGCGCGCCGGTTCTCCAGGACGTAGCTCACGCCGCTCGGACAGCGGCCGTTGTCCTCCAGCACCAGGTATTGCCCCTTGTCATCGCGGATCAGGTCCGTGCCGCAGATGTGGATGTAGATGTCCTTGGGCACGGCAAAGTTCACGAACTCGCGGCGAAAATGTTTTCCCGAAAGAACGTAGTGCGGCGGCACCACCCCGTCCTTCAAGATGCGCTGCTCGTGGTAGATGTCGTGGAGGAAAAGATTCAGCGCCGTGATCCGCTGCACGAGCCCGCGCTCGATCAGCTCCCACTCCTTGGCCGGGATGATGCGCGGCACAAGGTCGAACGGGAACACCCGCTCCGTCCCGCGCGAATCGCCATACACGTTGAACGTCACGCCCTGTCGCAGGAACGCCAGGTCAACCGAGTTGCGCTTGGTCTTGAAATCGTCGGGGGAAATCCGGCTGAACGTGTCGCGCAGCTTGCGATAATGCCCGGCGGCGGCGCCATCGCGCCCGAACATCTCGTCAAAAAAGCCGTTGTTCGCCGCCCCGTCCAGTTTCAGCCCCGTCGGTTCTGTTTTAGCCACTGCGGTCATTTTGCGTCACCCAATTGAATGTCATTGCTTGGTTTTACCGCACAAAATCAGGCAAAACGCTTTGCCTGACTTTGCGCGGCCGTCATTCAGCAATGGCTGTGCCAGCGCAAAATTCTCGTGAACGGGAAGTGACTGCCGGGGCGGAACCGGCGGGAGATCAGGCGTGCCGCTGGATGAGGTAGTCGCGGAACTTCGCGTAGTCCGCGCCCATGCGGTCGAAGTCCTCCGGCAATTTCAGCGACGCCAGCATGTTCGCCGGCACATCCGGTGCCCAGCCGACGACCTTTTCCACTTCTTCGGGAAACTTCGCCGGGTTCGCCGTCTCGATAATGACCGCCGGGGAATTGCCCAGCGGCTCCACGGCGTTCCAATCCTGAAAGCCTTGCCACGCCACGGAGCCGTGCGGTTCCAGCAGCAGTTGAAAATTGTTCCAAACTTCGCGGATGCCAGCGACGGTGCGCGCGTCGGAAACGGAAGTCGAAAAAATATCGCGGCGCATCGCGGCGAGGTCAGGCAGCCGGTTGATTTTGCCCGTCTCGTCCATCTGCCCGCCATAGACCGCCACCAGCCGCGCGAGGTTGCTCGGATGGCCGACATTCATCGCGTTGGACAGCGAGTTGCGCGACGGCGAAATCTTTTGGTAGTGGCCGCTCGCCAGAAATTTCGGGAACGCGTCGTTGTCATTGACGGACGCGATGATTTTTTTCACCGGCAAACCCATCTCGCGCGCGACGACCGCGCCCATCATGTCGCCGAAATTGCCGCTGGGAATGGAAAACACCACCGGCTCGCCCGCCGACGCGACGCGCGACGCGGCGTAGAAATAATAGACGCTCTGCGGCAGCAGCCGGCCGATATTGATGGAGTTCGCGGACGACAGCGGGATGTGCGCGAGGTCTGGATCGGCGAAGGCGCGCTTCACCATCGCCTGGCAGTCATCAAACTTGCCGTCAACCGCCACGGTGCGGACGTTGTCCTTGAGCGTGGTCATCAGCTTGCGCTGGCTCTCGCTCACTTCCTCCGCCGGAAACAGCACGATGACGCGCACGCCGGGGATGTTATGGAACGCGTGCGCCACCGCCGCGCCGGTGTCACCGCTCGTGGCGGTAAGGATGGTCAGCTCCTTGCCGTCTTCGCGCAAAAACCGGCCGAACAGGAAGACGCGGACGTGTATAATTTCCAGCGGCACGGGAAAGTTGTAGGCCGCGTGGCACATCTGCGCGAGGACATCGGGCGGAACGATTCCATCTGTGAATTTGGACAGCACGCGAAACGCAATCTCGTGATACGGCAGCCGCGCGAACGCCGCAATCTCATCTGGCGCGAGCTTCGGAAACTGTTCGGGAAAATACAGCCCGCGATCCGGCGCCTGGCCGGCCAGCAACGCCTCGCGCAAGTTGACTGCGGGAGACTTGCCGTTGGTGCTGCGAAAAAGTAGCGCGCCCATTGTCGGAATCAGTTGAGGGGTTCGACGCGGAACATGACGGGCTTGGCCTTGACGAACGGCAGCTTGGCGATCTTCGCCAGCGCCTTGCGCATCACGGCGTTCGGCGCATCGTGAATCATCAGGATGAGCGGCACACTCTCGCCTTCGTGGCCTTCCGGCTGGATGACGGACGAGATGCCAATCTTCGCCGCGCCGAAAATGGCGGCGATCTTCGCCAGCACGCCGGGTTTGTCCACGACAGTGAAGCGGACGTAGTATTGCGAAACGATTTCGTCGAGCGGCACGACGCGGCCATTCTTCGCGTGCGCCACGAACGGCTGCACGCGCGACTTCGTGCCGTTCTTCAAGTCGAGCGCAGCATCGGCCACGTCGCTCAACACGGCGCTCGCCGTGGCGTCTTTGCCCGCGCCGCGACCGTAGAACAGCGTGTCGCCGACCACGTCGCCGCGCACGAACACGGCGTTGAAAACCTGGTTCACGTTCGCGAGCACGTGCGTGCTGGGGATGAGCGCCGGATAGACCGAGGCCTGGATTTCAGCTTTCTGCTTTCCGCTTTCAACTTTCTTCACAATGCCGAGCAGCTTGATGGTATAACCCAGCTTCTCGACGAACTGCATGTCAATCTTGGAAACTTCGCGGATGCCCTCGGTGTGAATCTGGTGGTGATCCACCCAGAAACCGTGCGCCAACGACGCGAGGATGCCCGTCTTGTGCTGCGCGTCAATGCCGTCAATGTCCAGGTCGGGCGGCGTCTCGGCGTAACCCTGCTTCTGCGCGTCGGCCAGCACCGCGGCGAAGTCCGCGCCTTCGAGCTTCATGCGCGTGAGGATGTAATTGCACGTGCCGTTCACAATGCCATACATCGCCGGGAACTGGTTCGCCACAAAACCTTCGCGCAACGACTTGATGATGGGAATGCCGCCGCACACGCTCGCTTCGTAATAAAGATTCGCGCCGCTCTTCGCCGCCGCCACGAACAGCTCCGGCCCGCACGCGGAAATCAAGGCCTTGTTCGCCGTGACCACCGTTTTGCCCTGCGCGAGCGCCGCCAGCACCATCGTCTTGGCGATGCCCGTGCCGCCGACGAGTTCGATGACGACGTGGATCTGCGGATCGTTGACGACTTCCTGCCAGTCCGTCGTCATCAGCGCGCGGGCGATGGGATACGGGCGCGGTTCGTCGAAAGCCTTCACCGCGATTTTGCGGAACGCGAGCTTCACGCCAAGGCGCGCGGCCATGAGGTCGCCGTTTTGTGAGAGTGCGTGAAAGACGCCGCTGCCCACCGTGCCGCCGCCGATCATACCGAGGTTCACTTGCTGCATAAGAGCCGACAGCTTGCCGTGAAATGCAGCGCGGGACAATTTATTTTTGAGAAGCTAAAGCTACAGGCCGGCGATAAATGAACCACCAGAACCAGAGCGTTCCCAGCGCGCCGCAGAGGGCCGCGCCGAGAAAATTCGCCTGCGGACTCACGCTCCACAGCCACGCGCCCAGAAACGAGCCGCTCGTCACCGTGCAGTCGCGGATGAGATAATACGCGCCGTAAACGTGATGAGCACGAACGGGCGGCGGCCGTATTTGTCCGCGAGGTACGCGACGGGAATGTAGCAGAGCATCGCCGTGACCATCTCGAACGTGACGAGATAACCGAATTGCTGCGCCGTGACGCCGCCGAAATCCATCGCCCACAAGATCACGAACGCATACGGAATCCGTTCGCAGAAGCGGATGAGGATGTCGCTGACGAGCAGTTCGCGCAGCGCAGGCGTGAAGGATTTGACGACGCCGAGAAACGTCAGTTGGTAGGGCGCGTCAGTCCCCTGCGCGCCGTCGCTTGTATTGCCACACCCCGGCGCGCACGGAGTGACGCGCCCTACCTCCGGTTCAAACATAAACCACTGAAACGCCAGCGTCAGCAGACTCATCGCGATGCACAGCGCGAGCGCATAACGCACGCCGTCCGTCCAGCCGTAGCGCGTGAGCAGCCAGCCGCCGAAAAGCGGGCCGAGCATCATCGGCACGCGGCGGATCATGGATTGCACACCGATGCCCATCGTGTGCCGCCCCTTTTCCAGCGACGTGGCCACGACGGAAAACGTCGCGGGCAACGACAGCGCACTCCACGCAAGGAAAAGAAACGAACCGAGCAGCAACGCCAGCCAGTGCGGCCAGAGCAGAACCAAGACGTAACCGGCCACGGAAATGACGCTGAATAGCAGCAACGAGCGGCGTTGCCCCCAATGGTCGGTCAGCCAGCCGCCGGGATAGGCGTAGATCGCGCCGAGAAAAGTTTGCAGCGCGTCGAACAGTCCGATGACGAGCACCGTGCCGCCGAGGGTCTGGATGTATTTGGGCGCGAAGCCGAGCCAGAGCTTTTCGCCCGTGCCGGCGAGGACGAGCGCGACGAGCAGCAGGGAGGTGTTGCGCCGCAGCGCCAGAAACTCCGCGATGTTTTGCCAGCGATTCACGGCGTGCGCACGGCAGGGCGGTTCAACTCTCGTCGCCGGCGCGGTATTCGATGACCTTCACATTTTCAACCGTGATGAGTCCGCCGCCAATCATCGGGCCGAGCACGGGCAGAAACGTGTTGATCTTTTCCTCGCTATCCACGATCTCGATGACGAGCGGCAGGTCCATGGAGAGCCGGAGAATCTTGGCCGTGTGCAGGCGGCTGGATTTGCCGAAGCCCATCGGCCCGCGCAGGACGGTCGCGCCGGCGAGGTGCAGTTCGCGCGCCTTGAGCACGATGGCTTCGTAGAGCGGCTTGTGCTCCCAGCGGTCGCTTTCGCCGATGAAGATTCGCAGCAGGACGGCTTCGTTGGGGATTTGCATAAGAGCCTTTCTTTTTGCTTCATGAAGGTTCATAGTGGGTAGAGGTCAAGTTTTCCGCAGAAGAACAGAATGCGCGTGCGGTAATTTTTGAAGTTTCGAAATCCTCTGGCGGCGGATTTGATGCTCTGGATTTTCGAGTTCAATCCTTCCGTGACCGCGTTGGTAATGTGGTGTTTCAAGTAGGTCAGCAGGTTCTCCAAATGCCGCTTGAGCATTCGGGCCACGGCGATCATCGGCTTGAGCCGGCTGCGGCTGATCCAGCCAAACCAATCCTTGAAAAACCGGCGTGCCCAGCCTTCGGTCTGATACTGCCAGAACTTCGTGAACAGTTCCTTGGCCGCCCAGGCCCGTGCCACCTTCAGATTCAAATCCTTCAAGGCGGCAAATGCCGTGGCCTGTTCCTCACTGTGATTTTGCGGGTTATACAGCCAGAGCTGCCGGCTGCCCTTGAGCGTTTCATCGCCCTGCGCCAGTAACTCCTTGTGCTCCTGCCGCCGCACCTTGTCCACAGCCTCGTTCAGATACTTGCTGACATGAAACTTGTCATGCACCACATCCGCCGCCGGCACCTGCCACCGCACCGTCTGGATAAAAGGTTCCCACATGTCCACAGCCACCGCCTCGACCGTCGCCTTTTGTTCCTGGCTCAAACTGTCCCACAACTTCCCGGCTGCTTCCGTCGTTCGGTCTTCCACCACTTCCACCACCCGCGATTGCTCCAGGTCGGTCAACAGCGTGATATAGGAATGGCCGCGTTTGAAGCTCTTCTCATCCATCCCCAGATGCCGGAGCTGATCCAGTTGCCGCCGCTCCAAGCCTCGCGCCACGGCGCGCTTCATGATCTCGTGCGCCGCTTCCCAGCCGATGCCCAACAGCCCGCACGCGGCCTGCACATTGGCGCACGCCAGCAGCACCTCAATGGCAAACCGTTCAAAATGCAAGGTGAACCGTCCCTGTGGCGCCGCCCACGGCACCGCCATCGTCTTGACCCCATGCTCCGGACAGTCCGCCCGCGGGGTCCGCGCCCGGATCACCGTGATGAATTGCATCGTGTCCAGATGCCGCCAAGTCCGTTCCGGAGCGCTGTCATGGATCGAACATTCCCGCCCACATTCCGGACACTTGGCCGCAGCTCCCCGTTGCCAGCCCAACCCAATCTCAACCTTCTTATCCACCAGTTTCAACTCCACGGTCCTGACCTCCCACGGGCTGCAAATCCCCAAAAGTAACGCGTAATGTTTCTGCAATTCGTTGTCCATGCTCATGCCGGCCAGCCTGCCAACCCCTGCCGCCACGGCCAACCCAAAACATCCGCCCGGCAGAGCGCAGCGGAGCGAAGCGATGTCCGGCGCAAAGCGGTGACTCCACATCCACCCCGCTCACCAACAGCATGAAATCACACCGCTCTTTCATCTTTCAGCCAAATGCTCCCGCTTCGGCAGCCACGAAATTCCGAGAAATTCCCGAAAGATAAGAAGGCATCCCATTTATCAAATTTAGATTCTGTGCTGTGAACAGCGCGCCGATGGCTACGAACGGAATCGAGAGCAGCCACCAAGGCGACATGACAATGCCGAGAACAACCGCCGCAACAAAAAGGCAAACAGGAACGAATCGTGCTCGACGAACCATGATAACTTTTTCGGTGCTCATACTTATGCCTAACCTTG
>JAPLTZ010000217.1 GCA_026397895.1 Verrucomicrobiota bacterium
GTCGCGGTCTTCGCTCCACACCGCGACGCCCGGCGCGCCCACTGACATCGTTGCGGGCGAAAAATTCACGCCCAAAATCCGGCTGTCCGGGAATGACAGCCGCAGGTTGCCGCCGATCTTCGCGTCGGCGGCGACAATCACGCCCTGGCGAAAACCGTGCGCGCGGATTGCCGCCGCCAGCTTCGCGTAATCGGGATTCAGGTAACGGTGCTTGCCCGTCGCCGCCGCCCAGAAGGGCATCGTCAGCAAAATGACCATGACGGCAACCGCGATGGTCGTGGTCAGGCCCACGAGCCATTTCCAACGGGCTGAATCCAGCCGGCGGCAGGTTGCCAGCGCCAGCCAGACCGGCGTGAGGAACAGCAGCGGCTGCATCCAGCGATCCTTGAACCGCGCCTGCGCCACGACCACCATCGCCACGCAGAGCCAGCCGCCCGCCAGCAGAATCCGCCCGACCAGCCGGCGGTGTTTTTCAAATTCCGCCGGCTCCAGGTTCACCACCGGCGCGCGCGCGAACAGAATCGCATACGCCGCCACCGCCAATCCCGAAAAGGCGAACACCGCCGTCACCAGGCTGCCCGCGCTCGCGCCGAACGCGGCAAAAATGTTTCCGCCCGTGACATGCACCTCGTCCGCCCGCGCCAGCACCGTCGCGCGATGCGAGGCCATCCAAAGGACGTGCGGCGCGGCAATCACGGCAAATGCGGCCAGACTCCACAAAAATTTCCCCCGCCACACCGCGCGCCGGAATTCCGGCAGCGACCCCGCCGCCAGCAGCAGCGCGACCAGAAAGACCGCGTAGTTGTATTTGCTCAGGCAACCCAGCGCCGCAACCACGCCGAACGCGAGATAGAAAACGGTTTTCGGTGCGCGGCTCAACCGGATGAACAGCCACAGCGCCGCCGCCGCCAGCATCGTGGCCAGCACCGAATCCGTCTGGTCGCGCTGCGATTCCCAGACGAGTTGCGGCAGCAGCGCCAGCCCCAGCGCGGCGGCGATGGCGCAGCGGACTTCGCCGCCCATCTCCTTCACGGACTGGAACACGAACAGGCAGGTGCCGGCCAGCACCAGATATTTCAACGCGACGAGCGCGAGCGGCGGCTGGACATCGTAGCCCCACTGCCAAGATTGAGATTTGACCAGTTGCACCGCCGAATCCAGTTCCACCGCGCCGCCCAGCGCCGTCCGCCCGATGATTTGCAACGCGAAGTAGCCGGCCACGCCGAGAAAAAACATCCGAGCGGCGGAGGGCTTGGTGGCGGGCGGCGTCATGCGATTGAAAAATTCCTCGCTCACCGTGCCTGAAACCTGCGGCGCGCTTCAATCAAATTCTCCCGCGCGCACAAAAGATTTGTGCCGCGCCGCCGCGCCGCGCATATTGCGCGCGAAATTATGTTCGCCTTCCTGCTCAAAGTCTGGGGACTCGCCCGGCCCTATCGCGTGCGGCTCGCGCTCGGCATGGTCACCGGCGTCATCAGCGGCGCGCTGGAGCCGCTCATGGTCCTCACCATCGTCTTCGTTTTCGCCGTCGTCTTCCCGGAGGCCAACCCCGCCACGCTGAACAAATTCCTCGGCGTCGCGCCCAAGTTTGTTTTGGAATGGATTCAAAACGCCCGCACCGCCCTCAGCCAGGGAACGGACGCGCATCAGGCCGCGAAGTATGCGCTCGTCGGCCTCATCCCCGCCGTGCTGTTCCTGCGCGGCGTATTCGGCTACCTGAACGTCTATCTGCTGCAATGGGTCGCCGTCCGCGCCGTCGCCGACCTGCGCACGAAGCTCTTCGCCCACCTGCTGCGGCTCTCCGCCGGCTTCTTCAGCCAGAACCGCAGCGGCGACCTCATCTCCCGCATCATGAGCGACACCGGCACGCTCCAAGGCATCCTGAACAACACCACCTCCGTCATCATCAAGGACCCCGTCACCGTCGTCGTCACCGTGGTCGGGCTGTTCTGGTATGACTGGAAACTCACGCTCCTCTCGCTCGTCGTGCTGCCCGTGTGCGTCGTGCCCATCGCCATCTTCAGCCGCAAAGTCCGCAAGTCCAGCCGCGCCATCCAATCCCAGACCTCCGAGCTGACGCAGGTGATGACCGAAGCCTTCACCGGCCACCGCGTCGTCAAAGCCTACAACCTCGAGGACTCCGTCACCGACCAGTTCCGCACCGCCACCCGCACCTTCATCGCCCACTACATGCGCATCGTCCGCGCCGTGGAAACCCCCGGCCCGCTCCTCGAATTCTTCGGCGCCGTCGGCGTCGCCGCCATCTTCCTCTACCTGCTCTCCGGCGATTCCAGCCGCCGCGACTTCGGCAGCCTGCTCACTTTCATCGTGGCCATCTTCACCATGTATCGCCCGCTGAAAAACATCACCCGCCTCCACAACACCCTCGAACAGGCCCGCGCCGCCAGCGAACGCGTCTTCGAACTCCTCGCCACGCCCAACTCCGTCCCCGAACCCGCGTCGCCGAAAACCATTGCCGCCGCCCGCGCCGAAATCCATTTCGACCACGTCTTTTTTTCCTACGGCGAAAAACCCGTGCTGCACGGCATCGAACTCCGCGTGCAACCCGGCCAGCTCATCGCCCTCGTCGGCGCCAGCGGCAGCGGCAAGACCACCATCGCCAACCTCCTCCTCCGCTTCTACGACCCCGTGCGCGGCGCCGTCCGCATCGGCGGCACGGACATCCGCGAAGCCGCCACCCGCGACCTCCGCAACCAGATCGCCGTCGTCGCGCAGGAAAATATTTTGTTCAACGACACCATCCGCCGGAACATCGAACTCGGCCGCCCCGGCGCGAGCAACGAGGAAATCATCGCCGCCGCCCGCCACGCCAACGCCCACGAATTCATCACCGAGAAACCCAAAGGCTACGACACCGTCGTCGGCGAGAAGGGCGTGCTGCTTTCCGGCGGCCAGCGCCAGCGCCTCGCCATCGCCCGCGCCGTGCTGAAGGACGCGCCCATTTTG
>JAPLTZ010000230.1 GCA_026397895.1 Verrucomicrobiota bacterium
GAAGGGTGTTGTGTGCGGCGTTGCTCATCGGGACGACCGGCTTACGAAGGTTTCTCCGCGCCTTTGCGGTTGTAGAACCACCAGTTGATGGCTGTGGCCAGCATGCAGAACGTCATCAGGCCGACAAAGAACGGCGCGGGCGTCTTGCAGGCGGCCTTGACCTGTCCGATGAGCGTGTTGAACAGGAACGGCCCGTAGGCGGCGATGGCGGCGGTGAAGCCGATCACTCCGGCGGCCTGACGCGGCGAGTGGGAGAAGATGACCGGGTATTGCCGGAACGTGGCGGCATTGCCGATGCCGGTGAAGAAGAACATGCCCAGCATCACCCAGACAAAAGTCGGGAAAGTTTCCAGACTCGGATGGGTGAGCAGGTCGCTGTAGCCGAGATACGCCGCACCGGTGATGAGGCCCAAGCCGCACAAGGTGGTGAAAATGGCGCCGCCAAATTTGTCGGTCAGCGGACCGGCGATCACGCGCATGACGGAGCCGATGAGCGGGCCGTAGAACGCATACTTCAGCGGGTCCGGTGCGCCGGGCAAATCGCCGTAAACAGACTTGATGAGCATGGGAAACGCCGCCGCGAGGCCGGAGAACGCGCCGAAGGTCATGACGTAGGTGATGGTGCAGTAATAGGTGTGCTTGTTCTTGAAAATGTCGAACTGCTCGCGGAATGACGCCTTCACCGGCACGCGGCGCAACATCACCCAGGCGAGAATCCCGAGGATCAGCAGGAGCGGCACATACCAGAACGCGGCGTTCTGCAGCCACAGGGAGCTGGTTTTCCCGGCCTTGTTGGTGAAGGTCTGCGAGGCCGCGAGCGCCCCGCCGCCGATGGCGAAGGTGATGATCCACGGCGTGAGAAACTGCGTGACGCACACGCCGAAGTTGCCGACGCCCGCCTGGATTCCCAGCGCGGTGCCCAGCAGCCGCTTCGGAAAAAACACGCTCGTGCTGGGCATGTAAGACGAGAAATCGCCGCCGCCCATGCCCAGACCCAGCGCGATGACCACGAACACCCAGAACGGCGTCGCGGGATTCATCACGGCGAAACCGAGGCCCACGCACGGCAGAATCTTCGCCAGCGTGGCGACGGTGACGACGTTGCGCGTGCCGAAGATGGGAATGAGGAACATGTGAACCAGCCGCAACGTGCCGCCGGCCAGACCGGGCATGGCCGCCAGCCAGAAAAGCTGGTCGTTGCTGAATTTGAACCCGATTCCCGGCAACCGCACGGCCACCGCGCTCATCACGAACCACGTCGCGAACGACAGCACGAGCGAGAGCGTGGTGATGGTGAGCGTGCGCCAGGCGATGCGCTTGCCGGTTTGCTCCCAGAACGTCGCGTCTTCAGGACGCCAGTCGGTGATTTGTGATGACATTAGTTTTTGGTGGTTGGTTTAGTCTGCTGATTCTTCCGCTTCCTCGTCCTCGGCGTGCGCGGCGGCGGCGAAACCGTGCAACAGGTGACCGATGCCCCAGAGGCCGATGACGCTCGCGGCGAAGGCGAGGATGATTTCCGTGAGGTTGCTGCGGAAGTTTGCCTTGAACAGCAGCCACGGGTCGCCGTCGCTTTTGAGGAGCGGGTGCGTGCCCATCGCGCGTTCGGTGGCGTCGGGGATGCCGTCGCCGTCGAGGTCGCTGTCCTTCGGCAACGCCCCGGCGAGTTGCGCGGGCGCGAGCTTGAGTTCGAGGAATTTCTTTTTGCCGATGCTGTTGATGATGTGATTGCCAAAGGCGTTCAGAATCGGATTGGCGGGTTTGGCGTTCGGCTCAAAGGCGGCGCGGGCGCGGCCCAGCTCGGCCTGTTCCGCGAGCGTAAGGTGGCCGATCTGGCCGGGCGCAGCGCCTTCCGGGCCGTCGGCGTGCGTGTGGCAGAAGGCGCAGTTCACGGCGCGACCGGTGGTCTTGACGATATTCTGCTGGAACTCGGGATAGGCGTGCGCCGCCGCGGCGACGGCGAACACGGCGAGGCNGAGGGAAATTTTTGCGGATGAGATGGTGCAGTGGGCGCGCATGGTCAGCCTTTGAAGAGGTGGTAGATGTTTTCGCCGAAGAGGGTCATCACGAGCAGGTAGAGGCCTGCGGCGATGGCGAGGATTTGCAGTGTGCGGCGGTTGGTGTTCCGGAAAATCCACGGCGTGGCGACCATCACCGCGCCGAGCACGCCCTGGCCGACGAGGATGACCCACAGCGGCAGCAGTTCGAGCGGGTAATAGACCCAGAAGAAATACCATTCCGGCTTGATGCCGTCGGGCGTCGAGCCTTTGGGATTGAACGGCTCGAACAGCGGGTAGGCGAAGATGGATTCAAACGGCAGGCACAGGCCGAGGATGAACAGCACCATGAACGCCACGCCCCACACACGCAGGTCTTTCAGGAAGAACGTGGGGAAAAACTTTTCCAGCCGCTTCGGCTTGCCGTCAATGCCTTCGCTCATGCCGTGAAGCTGAACGGACATCAGGTGGATGCCGAGCGTGCCGACAATCGCGAGCGGCAGGATGATGACGTGCAGCGCGAAGAACCGGCTCAATGTCGCTTGGCCCACGCTCGCCTCGCCCTGGATGATTTCCTTCATCAAGCCGGGCCACGTCGCCATCTGGCCGGGGAGATATTTGCCGATTTCTTCGATGGTTTGCAGGCCAATCTTGGTGGCGTTGACGGCGATCTGATGCCACGGCAGCAGGTAGCCGGTGAAGCCGAACATGAACGTGATGCCCAGCAGGAACACGCCGGTGACCCAGGTGATTTCGCGCGGCTTGGCGAACGCCTTCATCGCGAACGCCGTCAGCAGATGCACCATCACGCTGGCGATCATCAGCGACGACGCCCAAGCGTGGACGTTGCGGACGAGCGCGCCGGCAGGGACGTGGTCGGTGATGAATTCCACCGAGGCGTGCGCGTCGCTGACGGTCGGCTGGTAGTAGAACAACAGCATCAGGCCCGTCGCCACCTGCACCATGAAGAAGAACAGCGCCAGCCCGCCCATGTAGTAACCCCACGAGAGCCGGTGAACAGGCACTTCTTTTTTCTTCACCATCGAGGCGTAGTTCATCTTCTCGACGGGGAAACGCTCGGCGA
>JAPLTZ010000137.1 GCA_026397895.1 Verrucomicrobiota bacterium
GATGTCCTGCGCGGGCGCGGAATTATCCTGCTTCGCCGCCAGCGCCGGCATCGCGGAGACCGCGCCCGGCCGCACCTTGAGCGCCACGGCGGGCTGCGTCAGCGTGCGGTAGGTTTTTTGCTCCGGGTCGAAGAACGTGAAGGTCAGTGGCGGCAGTTGTTTCACCTCGGCGGACTGCGGCACGACGACCAGCTCGAAATGTTTCACGCCCTGCAACCCAAGCTGGTCGGTCGTCTGCACCTTGGAACTCGGCGGATACGTTTTGAAATCCTGCCACGCCGCCGGCAACGGCAGATTCACTGCGTCCAGCGCGCCCCGGCCGGTAATCTGCGCCTTCACCGTGATGGGGTCGCCCGCCGCCACGTCCGTGGGCGCGGCGGTCATGGTCAGGGAAAAATTTCCCACCGCGCCGCCGAAATCGGCGGGCGCACCCGCCGGCAACGGCAGCACCTCCACCGTTTCCGCCTCGGTCGAGAGCGTGATGCGTCGCTGCTCGCCGCGCTGCTGGAACATGCCGAACGGGTCGAACGGATCGCGTTGCCGCTGACCGGCGACGGGCAGCATAATCACCATCGAAAAATCCACCGGCTCGATTTTCAGCGCGCCGGGCTTCACCGCCGTCACGGTGGTCTGGAACGGCACGACGCTGAAGTTGGCGTTGCCGATGCGGGCCTGGCGTTGGCCGCCCTGGACGGTCTTGCCGAAGGCGAAGCCGTCGGCGTTAAAGGGCGACATCTGGAACTGCTGGATGTTCTGGACCGCGTCGCGGACGTAGAGCTGCACTTCCAGCGGCACGACCTCGCCGAGATAAATCTGCTTCTTCGGCAGGACGAGTTTCAGCAGCGCAATCTGGTCGCCCGCACCGGCGGCGTCCGGTTGCGCGGCGGCGGCGCGCGCGGCGCGTAGGGTGATTGGCGGGCTGTTCAAGATTTTTCCGTCCACCTCGGCTTGAATCGGCGGCAGCGTGAAATCACCCGGCTGCACCGGCGTGAGCGAATAGGTGTAGGTGACGCTCGAAGCGCTTACGCCGTTGTTCCAACTGAACTGGCTGGATTGCCCGCCGAAGGTCGCGCGCAGATTTTGCAGGCGCGGCAGCGCGGGCGGATTTTTCGGCGAACCGCCTTCGAACACCAGCGTCAGCGTCGCGCTCTCGCCCACGGTCACGGTGTCGCGGTCGAGCGTGGCGGTGAGCGTGGCCGCGAGCAGCGTCGCCGGCGCGAGCGCCAGGCACGCGAGTCCCAGAAACAAAAATACCGCCCGCCCGAATCGCTTCGGGCGGCTGGACTTGGCTAGGTTGTGCAACTGGAAATCGCGCATCGCTTCCGGCTATGTTTGCCGACTTCCGCCCTGCGGCGCAAGTCAGACGGTAAATTGACAACGGGAACGCCCGTTTGTTCGGTGAAAAATGGGCGAAGAAATCAGGCGGCGCTTTTCTCCAGCGCCGCGACCAGGCCTTCAATCGTGTGCGCCTTGGCCTCGACGGCGGGCTTGAGGCCGAGCGCGGCGAGCGCCTTGCTGGTTTCCGGGCCGATGCTGGCAAGCTTGGTTTGTGGGAATTTTTTCAGCAGCGCCGGCAGATCGAACCGCGCGTGAAAGTTTTCAACCGTCGAGCCGCTGGTGAACGTGATCCAGTCCGCGCCCGCCTCCACCAACCGCGCCGCCGCGCCGGTGCGGTCTTCCGTTTCCGGCACGGTCTGGTAGCACGGGATGTCGTCCACGATGCCGCCGAGCGCTTCGAGCGCTTGCGGCAATTCCGGCGTGGCCACTTCCGCGCGCAGCAGGCAAATCTTCAGATTCTCGACGGACTCGTATTTATTCATCGCCGCCGCGATTTTGACGCCAATAAATTCCTCCGGCATCACGTTCACCTTGAGATGAAACTCCTTCAGCTTCGCCGCCGTGGCCGGACCGACCGCCGCGATGCGCACGCCGCCGATGTCGCGCATGTCGTCGAAGCCCCGGAAGAAAATCTCGAAGAACTTCGTCACGCCCGTCGGGCTGGTGAACACGAGCCAGTCGTAGCTGTTCAATTCAATCAAGGCGTCGGCGATGGGCGCGAGGTTGGTCGGCGGCACGGTCTTGATGGTGGGGATTTCCAGCACGTCTGCGCCGCGCTCGGCGAGCTGGCGGGAAAGTTCGCTCGCCTGCGTGCGCGTGCGCGTCACGACGATGCGCTGCCCGAACAATGGGCGTGACTCGAACCAGTTCAATTTGCCGCGCAGCGTGACGACGCCGCCGAGGATGGTGAGCGCGGGCGGGGCGATTTTCTTTTCCGCGACGAGCGCGGCGATGGTCGCCAGCGTGCCGGCGACGGAGCGCTGGCGTCCGGTCGTGCCCTGTTCCACGACGGCCACGGGCGTGTCCGCCGCCATGCCGTGCGCGATGAGGCTGCGCGTCCATTCGGCAAGGCGCTCCATGCCCATGAGGACGACTTTCGTGCCGGGAATTTTGGCGATCTGCTCGTAGCGCAAATCGGTTTTTGTCTCGGCGGCTTCCGCGTGGCCGGTGAAGACGGTGAAGCTGGAGCAATGTTCGCGGTGCGTGAGCGGAATGCCGGCGTAGTTCGGCGCGGCCACGACGGACGACACGCCGGGGACGACTTCGAAATGGATTTTGGCCGCTGCGAGCGCCTCGGCTTCCTCGCCGCCGCGTCCGAAAATGTAAGGATCGCCGCCCTTGAGCCGCACGACGGTCTTGCCCTCGCGCGCTTTGGCGAGGATGAGGGCGGTAATATCTTCCTGCGGCATGGTCATGCCTTTGCCGCGATGGATGAGTTCCGCCTGCGGCGCGAGCCGAAGTAAATCAGGATTCACGAGCTGGTCGTAAATGACCACCTCGGCGCGGGCGAGCAATTCCGCGCCCCGCAACGTCAGCAGGCCGGCATCGCCCGGGCCTGCGCCGACAAGATAGACTGCGCCTTTCGATTTCACCCGCCTACTTTACCGGAACGGCGCGACGGGGCAATGCAAGAGGCTCGGACAACTGCCAGTCGGGTTACCGATGATCCTCACGGCCCCCGGCTTCCCCGATCATCACCGTCGCTCGGGAAAATACATCCGGTGGCGGCAAGCAAGGCGATTAACCCAATCAAATTCAGAATAAGATTCATGCCGCACTCTCTCACGGATTGAGAGGAGCGGCTATGGGGTGTTACCCCACCTTGCAGATTGCCGGCGCGCGCAAACGGCAGGACTTGATTTCCCCGGACGAGGTCGGGGGAATCCTTGGAAACCGGCGGGGCCGGTCAAGGATGCGGGACAAAGCCCGCGCGCGTCAGCACTTCCTGCCCGCGTTTGGATTCGACGAACGCCACAAAATCTTCCGCGGCGGACGCAGTATCGTCTTTCACCGTGTAAAGCCGCAGCATGCGCGTGTAGGGGTATGCCCCGCTGTTCACCGCCGTCGCGCCCGGCGCCACGCCGCCGATGGAGACGGCCTTCACGCCGGCCTGCTTCATGAGGTCGAAGCTGCAATAGCCGATGGCGTTGGGGTCCTGCGCCACCGCCGCGTTGATTGCCGCGTAGCTCGGGAACGATTTCGCATCCGCCGCGTAAGCTTTCCGGTCCATCGCCAGTTCCTGGAAGCCGAGATACGTTCCCGAAATCAGGTTGCGGATGGCCGTGTGCACCGGCGCGTCCGGGCCGCCGACGGCCTTCCAATTGGTGACGGCGCCGGTGAAGAGGTCGCGCACTTGCGCGGGCGTCAGGTTGCCGACGGGGTTATTCGCGTTGACGACGACGGCGACGCTGTATTCGCCGATGACGTGGTCGGTCAATTCGACATCGAACGATTTGATCAACGCCGTCTCGTTCGTGGTGATGGGCCGGGACGCCGCGGCGATGTTGCAATTCCGTGTCGCCAGCGCGCCGAAGCCGTAGGTCGTGCCTTTGAACTCCAGGTCGAAGGTCACGTCGTTGTGCTCCTTTTTGTATTCGTTGGCCAGTTGCGGCGCCAGTTCCTCGCCGAACGTGTTGGAGCCCCGGATGACCAGCTTGCCGGCGTCCGCCCAGCCGGTCAGCGCCGCGCCCAACAGGAGCGCCGCCGTCAGCGGCCGGAGGTTCGTGCGCTGACCATCAAAACCATGGGGGTGAAAAATAGTTTTCATGCGGAGAATTCCTGTTTTGTGAGCGGTGAGTGTTGCGGGGTAATGGTTCGTCCAGTTCCGCGCCGATGGCAAGTGCAAAAACGCGCCGCCGGTCAGCGCGCCCGCCGCCGCCGGACATTCTTGAGGAAATCCTTGGGGACTTTCACGCCGCCGTCCTGCATGGTCTTGATGGCGCAGGCGGGGCAAAGCCCGTGCGTGAACGAGGCGTCGGAATTCCGCTCGATGTAGGTCTCGACGTGATTCCAGTAGCCGCGGTCGTCGCGGATTTTTTTGCAGCCCGCGCAGATGGGCAGCAGGCCGCGGAGGGTTTTCACCTGCGCGAGCGCCTGGGTCAGGTCGCGGATGAGGTTTTCCCGCTGCTGCTCCACGAGGCGGCGGTCGGTGATGTCGTTGGAAACCGCCAGGATGCCCTGCGAACCGTCGGGCAAGATTACGGCGGTCTCGTGCAGGTCGTAATAGCGCAGGCTGCCGTCCTTCTGCACATTCGTCACCTCATGATGCAAGGTCTCGCCGGCCAGCAGCCGCGCGAGGTTCTGCTGGATGCTGGCCGGCGATTCCTGGCTGAACCGGCTCACGTGCAGGCCCAGCAATTCCTCCCGCTTGTAACCGATGTGGCGGCAGAACGACGGGTTGGCGTCGCGCACCACGCCGCCAGCGTCCAGCAGCAGCACGCTGCCCGGCATCAATTCAAACAACGCCCGGCACTGCGCTTCGTAGGCGCGCTGCAATTTCCGTTGGAGGCGAATCTCCTTCGTCATGCCGGGAGCGCGTTTGCCCGCTGATGGTTGGTCGTTCATAGGCGAATCAACTTGTGTCGGAATTCAATAGCACGCCCCGCAAAATCCGCCAGTCGTTTCGGTGGCTGTTCGCGCCGCCAGGCGAACGCTCAATTCCGTTTCGTCCGCTTGGCGGATTTTTTGGAACTGGCGGCCAGTCGGATGGCGCGCTGCGCCCACGCGGTGAGTTCCGGGGCATTTTCCAGCACGTCCGGCGGGACTTCGTGATACGCCATCGTCAGCACCTTGCCGCGCGATTCGTAGGTGAACGCACCCATGCCGCGCGCCGTGTAATCCGCCTGCGATGCTGCGTCCGTTTTGAAGAACAACCGCCCCTCGTCCAGAATCCCGAAGAAATGGTCGCCGGAATAGATTCCGTGCGCGCCGAACATCGCCTTCGCCCGCACGTCCGGCAACGCGCTCAACTGGTCGAGGACAAGGGCTTTGAAGGAGTCGTCAGAAGCCATTTAGAACAACCCTTGCAAAGATTGCTTTGCACTTAATGAATTGGGATCAGCGATACGCCGCAAAAGCTTAATTTCTTGCTGTGTGTATTGGTGATTCCACTTCACACGTTCGGGTAATCGTTTGACCAATTCGGCGGTGAGAAAAGGTCCGTTGTCCAAAAAACTCAATTTCAAAGGGAGCAGTCTTCCATCCTCGAAAATTATCAACAGTGCTTTTGTGTTAGCATCGGACGCAAAGCCTCTGACACCCGGCGATGCCAATTTTTCTACACCTCCTAGCAAAGGCGGCATTCCAACGATGACTTTTTTTATGGACGAAAGCGGCAAGGATTTAGCGTTCCACCTTCCAAAAATTAGTTCCGTGCTAGTAAGCAACCAGTATTTGCGGTTCAACTCACGCCTTACAAACCAAAATGCCACTGCAGCAGGAGAACCCAAATAGAAGTAGCCAATGCATATCAACGGTATTACTGCCCCAATGCCGGTGAACATTGGAAATACAATAACAACCAGTGCTATCCAATCGCTTCTTGTGGGTTCTGTTGCTTCCTCATCCATTTGCTCATCAGACTTTCTGTGCTTCCTTCGCCCAAGTGTCTTTCAACGTGATGGTGCGATTGAAGACCAGCCTTCGCCCCGCCGCCCCAGCTTCGGCTTGGCTGGCGAACTTGCCGGGCTGGGAGTCCAGATCGAGCGCGAAGTAGGCGAGGCGCTCGAATTGATAGCGCAGTTCGGGCTTCGCGTCCTTCAGGCTCGGCTCGCACTTGGCGGTGAGGACTTCGAGCGAGTGCGGGTTCAGATGTTTCTTGAAGTCGCCGTCGGCGTCCGGCTCGGGGACGGTGAAGAGGCGGTCGTAAAGGCGCACCTCGGCGTCCACGGCGTGCGCGGCGCTCACCCAATGGATCGTGCCCTTGACCTTGCGGGCGGAGGTCGCGCCGCCGGTCTTGCTGTCGAGGTCGGCGGTGCAGCGCAGCTCGGTGATGTTGCCGGCGGCGTCCTTGATGACTTCCTCGCACTTGATGATGTAGGCGTATTTGAGGCGCACTTCGCCGCCGGGTTTGAGGCGGAAGAATTTCGGCGGCGGCACTTCCTTGAAATCGTCCTGCTCGATGTAGAGTTCGCGGCTGAACGGGACTTTGCGTTTGCCGGCGGTCTCGTCTTCGGGATTGTT